>JAMCUV010000115.1 GCA_023379345.1 Thermoplasmatota archaeon | reverse complement strand
ATGCATCATTCAAGAGCAAGAAGGCCATAGCCAACTGCCTTGCGGATGAGATCATGAACGCTGCCAGAAATGACGCCTCCTCCTTCGCGGTGAACAAGAAAGAGGAAATTGAGAGAATAGCGGCATCAGCCAGATAATCTTTTTTTATCTTTCCATCCATCCCTTTTTGTTATGGGCATTCTTAATATTCGATAAGGGCCTCATCATACTGGATAGATATGGCAGATGTGGCAGAAGTGCTCATGATCGAGCATGAGGCAATCAGGCACATAAGCAGGTTCATCACGCCCAGCTCGGAACTGAGTCTTGCTGATTTTCACAAATACCTGAAGGCAGTGCACATAGAAATAGAGGAAAAGATAGTATTTCCGGCAATCGAGGAAAAGCTTCCGGAAGGCCGGAAGGACATGGTCTCAATCATTGAGCAGATCAAGGCGGATCACAAGCTCATCGACACCCTTGCGGGGAATATAGCCAAATGGCAGGAGAAGGGTGACACGAATCTGGTCAATGAAAGGTTCCCCCTATACCTTCGGCTTCTCAAGGATCACAACCTGAGCGAGGATCGGCTTGTTTTTCCATGGTGGAAGGAGCTTGATCTCAGGGAAGTGAAATCGGCCATAAAGGAGGCGGAGGCAATAATAGATTCTTTCGGCAGGGAGAATTACATCGAAATAATCGGTCTTTCGCCGGAATCATTTGTGTATATGTTCGAGTGAGCTTCCTGGTTCAGTCCCCATCCCCGTCATTTATGTCCACATACGATTCGAAGAGGTAGTTTATGTCCTGAAGCTTCCTGAAAAGCTCGTTTCCGAACTCGGAGAGCGTAAGCGTACCATCATGCCTGAATTCTGCGATGTTCATGCTCACCAGGTATTCTGTGATGGAATCCTTTGTGGTTCCAACATCAGTCTTCAGGTCATTCCAGTTGACCTTGCCATACGTTCCAAGTTCAAATATGGCCCTGAGGATGCCAGGTTTCCAGTCCAGCCATTCAATATAGTCTTTGTCCATATTCTCACAATATATCAATCGCTGCCCGTATTTCTACTGATCACCTGACCTGTAAGGCAGTTTCCCATCCACATTTGCAGTAATTTATATTTGATTTGGGCATGTTGACCATGGAATGTCGCTGCTGGATAATCTCAAATTCAAGGGATCAGATGCAACGCAGATGCTGAGGAACCAGCATAAGATCACGGTGGGCATATCCGAAGGCTTCATTGCAAATGAGGTCAAAGTGGAGGATTTTCTGGGGCATGTTGACTATACCATCTCCGTTCATTTCAGGCTTGAAGAGGAGATACTCATCCCTGTCCTGAGCCCTCTCCTGAGGCAGTACCTGGAGTTCGAGGAGCCCATCCGCATAATCAGGGGTGAGCACGTCTCAATAAAGTCTCTTTACAGCACACTGTACAGATCAGTATCATTTGAGTCGGAGGACACTACCGCGACATCGGAGGAGATACTGAACAAGTCGGGCCTCATTGCGAAGACCCTCCTTCAGCATATCTTCAAGGAGGAGAACGGGCTCTTTGGAATGGCAGATCTGTACATTCCTGAACAGCAGAGGGAGAAGATACAGTCCGACCTTGAAAGGAAGAATGAGGAATATCACCAGGCCTACATCTCAGCCCATGGCATGGTGAAATAAAGACACGGTTGGATGAATCAACTTCTTGTTCTTGCAGAAAGATCATGGAAGCTCAGGACGGTGGCGAATTCCCCGTGAAGCGAGGCAAGGCTCACGCTCTGGACATCCTCTGCTTTGATGGTCTTTCCCCTGAGGTCCTTCCGGTCAAAGGTAACGCAAGCGTCCTCAATCACAAACACATTGAATCCCAGGTTAGCTGCCATCCTCACAGTGGTGCTGACGCAATGATCGGTGGTTATTCCAGCAAAGAAAAGATCATGAATTCCCTGTGCCCTGATCCGCTGCTCCAGATCCGTGCCTATGAATCCGCTGTTAACGTGCTTGACTATAACGGGCTCATTGTCTGCTGGCATAGCCTCGGGCTTGAATTCAAATCCAGGTTTTCCTGCCTTGAGAAGGGAATCAGGGTTTCTTGAATCATGCCTGACATGTATAACTGGCAAACTGTTTTCCCTCCAGAGTTCAAGGGCACGAGACATCACTTTCTCTGCGTCCGGATTATTTCTCCTGCCCCATGAGGGATCGTTCCAGGCCTGCTGCACATCAATCATTATGAGAGCCGAATTTCCCGGTATAGAATATTCCATGTGCATGGGGATTGCTGGCTGAGATATACATTTTCACTGTAGGTTTTAAACTTGAGTTTCGCAACCAATTCCTAGCGTGAGGCTGTAAATAAGGCTCTTTTTAATAGAATGTATATCATGCACCATGGTGCATGCTTTATTATAGTGAATTATATTATACATGTGTGTTCCTGAGGTTTGCAAAGAGGAAAGGTAAGTACGGAGTGGAGGTTTATGCACAGCTGGCGGAGAAGTACAGGGAAGACGGAAAACAGAAAACACGCATAATAAAGCATCTTGGGCCTGTTCATAACCAGGATGACAGGGACCGCTACAGATCCATATTCCAGCAGGAGCTTCAGAAGTCAAGCATTTCAGGAACCTCCATGGGAAACATGGCATTTGATCCTCCACTGGATTTCGGCATGATATATGCAGCCAGAAATATCATGGAGGATACCGGAATCATGCGTTCTCTCTCCGTACTTGGAAAGTACAGGGAGACCATTTTCCTCATGATTGCTGCCAGGATCACCCATCCGGGTTCTGACATATCCCTCACGAGGTTTTTCCGGACAGTATACTATCCATGGGATTCACCCAGGATGGGAAAGGATGATCTTTATAGAGCACTGGATGCCCTGATTGGATTCAAGGACCGCATAGAGATGCGCCTGTTCATGGCATTGAAGCCTGATACTTCCGTTATACACTACGATCTCACATCATCATATTTCGAGGGAGAGGAGAATAATGATCTTGTTTTATTCGGATATTCCAGGGACAAGAAGCGTGGCAAGGAACAGATCGTCATGGGCCTTGTCATGGCCGATGGTATACCCATACACCATGAGGTATGGCCGGGCAATACCATAGATCCGAAGACGCTTGAATCCACAGTATCTGTACTGAAGGACAGATTCAGGATTAAAAATATGACATTCATCGCAGACAGGGCATTCGGAAGATCAGGGTCACTGGATTTCCTGGATCGGAATCAATACATCACAGCTGCATACCGATGGGACCAGCCATATCGCAACATACTCATGGATACAGATTTCACCGATTGCCAGACAGTGAATGACCTGATCATAAAGAAAGTGACGGTAAACATAGATGATGTGTTGAAAGAGGATTCCACAGCGGATCAGAGAACGCTTGCAGGAAAGAGGAGATACATCGCAGTATACAACAGGAAGAGGGAAGAGCTCGATCTTGAAGACCTCAATAACAAAACAGATATTGTGAAGAAGAAAATATCCGAAATCACGGATCAGAAGGAACTGAAGAGATCCCTCGGGAAACTGAAATCGTTCGTCAGGTTCTCGGCAAACGGTGCAGTGCTGAACGAAAAGAGGATCGATGTACTGAAAAAACTTGCGGGGAGGTTCCTGATCGTTACCAATACCGATCTCACGGAAGATGAAGTTGTATCAGCATACAAGGAACAGTGGCAGATTGAACGTTCATTCAGGACAATAAAGTCCTTTCTGGAAATAAGGCCGGTATACCACCGGAAACCTGAAAGGATCAAAGCGCATGTTTTCGTATGCGTATTATCCCTGCTCCTCTCAAGGATAATTGAGAAGAGGCTCACGGCGTCGCGCCTTACTGTGGAAAGAACGGCAGAAATATTATGGGGAATTAAGGCCATACCCATCAAGGCCCCCATGAATTTGATATACCGATCTGAATCGGAGGAGGCTGCCAGGATACTCAATGAGATGGGAATAAAACCGCCGGATCGTATACTGGTTGGTGCACTACCGGAATCGAGTTAGGAATATAAGGAAATCACGTAATTGTATGGCTTAGTGTAACATTTTTCGCTGTATTTCTTGCGAAACTCAAGTTCAAACAATTGAACCTGGAAAATGCGGTAAATATTGACGGTGGAAAATCTCTTGGACGCTCTCCGGAAGAGAATGATAATGGTTTATTAGGTTGAAACCATGTCAAATGGGATGTAAAATGGCAAGATTGGTACTGCATGAGAGAAACCACCCCTAT
>JAMCUV010000114.1 GCA_023379345.1 Thermoplasmatota archaeon | reverse complement strand
CCAGAATAATAGCCCCGAGCAGATTCGAACTGCTGTCAACGGGTCCAGAGCCCGCTATGCTTGGCCTCTACACCACGGGGCTTCGGTCAAGCGATGTAATAGGCATTTTTAACTCTTTGCCTTTGACATTGAAGATCTCAGCATTGTCTGGCTGAATCCTATGAAACCGAACGCAAGAAGCCAAAGCATTGCCATACTGAATGTGTATAATGCGGATTTGGTGGAAAGATACAGCAATCCTGAAATCCCCGCCGTAAGGATGCATATTGAATTCAGCCCCAGAAGGATCAGCAGGTCATGTCTCAACTTTGCAGTTATTCCAAGAATAAAGGCATAAAAGCTTACAATAAACGTGAAAGCGCCAAGAAGGATATGAAAGGCCAGAACCGGGTAACGTGCAAATTGAACAAGCACAGTTAAAATTGACCCACTCTCTGAGCCATAAAATGAATTGGCATACATTCCTGCAACAAACTGGATTCCCAGAAGTGCCGTCATCAGTGTAAGGAGTACTGCGATCTTTGAGCTGCCTGATCCATCGTGGTCCAACAGCCCCTTAAGATGCGCAATATTAAATATCTTGGTAAAGATGAAGAAAGGTGAAGAACTGGAGTGGACACATCTATTTCACTGATGAATTTCACTGGAAGGATCTGGAGAAGGCCTTTCCTGAAATATGGGACATAATAGCTGGGGAGACCAAGCAGAATCAGGAGGATGCACAGTACGACCAGATTACGCTGGAGCTTAATCTTGCGGAGATTCGGAAGGATAAGAAACCCATTGGCTACATCAAGGATGGAGCAAAATACAGAATGGTTTTCCCGGAAGACAGGAAGGAGATGATCATCTACAGGGGAGGACCCTCTGAGGAGATCAGGGAACTGGTGGAATCTGTCACCAAGATCCTGAAAAACAAGAAAATCAAGTTCCAGGTGGATTATGATAAAATGCTACTTTATGAAATAAGAAAGAGAAGAAAGTAAGCAGGAATTATCTTTTTCAGGTAATAATTATATCTTATCCAGCGATTAGGTATGGATGGTCAGCAGAATCAAAGTAGTTAATGATGTAGGGGAACTTGTTTCAATTTTTCATGCCGCTGACAGTGATACAAAAAGGCGGTTGCTCCTTGATCTTTCAACAGGCTGGATAACAATGCCAGTCATAGAGCAGAAGTATGGGACAGAGGGCAAGAAGGCCTTGCTCTATCTGGACAAAATAAAACTGATTGAAAGCCAGTGGATGACAGGGGAAAATGGGCCGGAAAAGGCATTCCACACATACTACACAAATGTGCAGATCAATCTCCTGGGAAGCATGAGCGATCTTGCCGATATAATCTATGCCACCACCCTTACAGATCAGCAGCTTATGGAATATGAGGACAAGATAGTGGACATGATTATCGATCCTGAAGGGGTCTTCATTGGGGACGTTTCTGAAAAACTTAACATTTCTCAGGCCCTCCTGCGCGGAATTGTGAAGAGGTCAAGCATGCTTCAGATCAAGGGATACAAGATTGCAAAGGTCAGCACTCCATAGTTTGGCTGAAGATTGCACATGATTACAGTCCTTAGAATAAATCATCGGCCTTACAGGGACAAGAGGATAACCACACATGTCGCCCTTACAGCAAGGGCGCTTGGGGCAGATTCCATCGTGGTTGACACAGAAGATGAGGAACTGAGGGATGCTGTCAATTCTGTCACACACAACTTCGGCGGAAACTTTACCATTGAAACTGGCAAGAACCCATTGAGGTTCCTGAAGTCTTTTGGCGGGATCAAGGTTCATCTCACCATGTACGGAATACCGGTGGATGAATGCGTGCAGGAAATAAGGGAAAAAAGTTCGAACAGTGACGTCGTTGTGGTTGTTGGAGCCAGCAAAGTTCCCTTTGAATTCTATGAGCAGAGCGATTATAATGTATCAATTTCCAACCAGCCCATAAGCGAAGTATCAGCACTTGCAATATTCCTGGACCGCTACTTCCGGGGAAAAGAGCTAATCAGGGAATTTGGTGGAAGAATGCATGTTGTTCCCACAGCCAGGGGAAAAACAGTGAAGATAATCCCTGATGAAAGGGAATGTTTGAGCATCCTTCACTCAGCAGGGGCTGATGAAAGGATAATTTCACACTGTGAATCTGTGGAGGGACTGGCAGTCAGGATGGCAGAACTGGCACATGCAGATTTGGATCTGGTGAAGGCCGGAGCTCTGCTCCATGATATTGGAAGGACCAGGACTAATGGGATAGAACATGCCGTGGAGGGTGCGAGGATTCTCAGGGAAGTTGGAAATATTGATGAAAAAGTTATCCTTATTGTGGAAAGGCATACAGGGGCAGGCATTCCAGCAGATGAAGCTGAGAAGCTTGGGCTTGGTTCTAAGGATTTCATTCCTGTCACCCTGGAAGAAAAAATAGTTGCACATGCTGACAACCTTTATTCTGGAACAACAAGAACAACCCTGGCTGAAGTGGTGGGGAGATACCGGAAGAAAGGGCTGGATAAAGCAGCAGACAGAATTGTGAACCTTCACAGGGAATTATCAGCAATCTGCGGAGTGGATATTGACAGCATCCCCTGAATACGAAAAGATTAAGAGAACTGAAAAGCTTTCCGTATGCCTTTGCCGTTGTAGCTTAGCTGGTAGAGCACTCGGCTGTTAACCGAGCGGTCGTCGGTTCGAATCCGACCAGCGGCGTCATATTCGGTTCGCGATTTCATAGATTGGCACCTCCTTTTCATTTATCCGAAAAAAATCCTTCATCTTGGATTTAACCTCCTCAACGGCCTCCTGCTGGTTCAAGTGCAAATATACCTCCGTAGTGCCAAGGTCAATGTAGTTCCTGGCGGTATGTGAAACAGTTTCTCTCGATTCACACATCATTAATTCTTGGATGAAGAGTAATTCCGGAAATGTGCATTTCGATTCTTACGATTAAACGTGTATGTAGTACCAGCCTTCCTGCTGCCTCCTGATGATTTCTATGAAGCCTCCCTGGGGAGTTGGCGATACACCCTTCACGAGATCTGTTTCATTCAGATGGTTAAGCTCCATTGAGGTTTTGCAAGCCATAACTATGACTTTTTTCTCATCAAGAAGCGGCTTTATCATTTCTTCATTGGTTGTTGCTAAAATGGCGCCCTCAAGAAAAACAACCTCTATGGTCTCAACGTCTTTTAGAACTGCAATATGTGTTCCCACAATGTTTCCCATGGGGACCTTTTCCTTTTCTGATACCTGTATCACTACTTTCATGAAGAACATAGTACAACTATGAATATTAATTCACCAGTTCTTTCCACTTTTGCCTGGGTTGGAATTGCTTATCTTTTTGCAACGTGCGTAATCCCCGCATACTATGTCATGTTCTCAACATTTCGGTGGCAGCCATATTTCAAACATGGCGATGTGAAAAAATTTTCCGTCTGCTTCAACTTGAATTTCCGGTCTGATTTCCATCATTCCGGTAGATATTCAGACAGGAAGCAGGCAGTGACCTTCTCTCCTGGCTTTCACAGGGAGCTTCCCACTTCAAGGGTTGCTGGCGGTATCTCCATGGGCTTTGATTCCCAGTGCCCGAAGGTACTCTGTCCTTCATGCTGAGCCATCTGACTTTGCGCAGGCAGGCACGCATGAAGCAATATGCTATCCGACCTTTTTCACTTCTGTCTGCCAGCGGACACAGCAATATGATGAGAAAAATCACAAAGGTTTCACGGGCATTCATCACCTCTCTCGCGAAAGGTGACTTTTCGCTCACATGTGCTAAAATCTCTTATGACGTATCCCTGGCAACTTGGTGCTTAAATTTGTAGAAAATGGGGCTGACCGTGTTAACACCCTATACGGTTTAAACACCATTATATACTTCCACTGCATGATCCATGCA
>JAMCUV010000113.1 GCA_023379345.1 Thermoplasmatota archaeon | reverse complement strand
TTGGCATATCCTCGTATCCGCCCTCGTATACAAAGTGGGCACTGTACTCCTGCAGCTGCCCGCCCTCGACGAGGCTTGAAATGAATGGATGCTGGGCAAACTTCTCCATTATGTCGAAGGAGTGCGTGTTGCCATTCCTTCTCAGGGTTGCCATGTTTATCACCACGCCCATTGATACTGTGTCCTTGTTTGTGTACAGAAAACCGCCGGCGTAGACATCCCCCTCAAGGAAACTGAGAACATATTCACCAGCAAATCCCGCGTTTCCCCTCAGGTTGAATCTCTCATTTATGACATTCTCCCCAAGCTTGTAAACATGCTTTACCCCGATTCCCACAGTCCTGTCATTGGGCTTGCCCACCAGGCCTGCAGCCATGGCTACACGGGGATTGGGGCCCTCAGCCAGGATCACGCAGTCCGCCGTGATGGTCTCACCCTCATTGACGACACCGATGACGCGCCCATCCTTCATGGCCAGGCTGTCCACAGTAACGCCGGTGACAACCATTGCTCCAGCCTGGGCTGCTTTCCTGGCCAGGAAGCTGTCGAGTCTTGTCCGGAGAACAGAATATCCAGTCTTTTTCTCCTGGAATTTTTTTGTCTTGAAATCAATGGCTATCTCGGAATCGCCTGTTAAGAATGAGGTTACCTTCCTTTCAACGTAACGTTCCAGGGGGGCGCTCTTCTCCCAGTCAGGTATTATGGCAGCCAGATCGTTTCCCCAGAGTATGCCTCCGGAGACGTTCTTGCTTCCCACAGGATCGCCTCTTTCAACAAGCAGTACCTTGAGACCCTGAGATGCCATTTTAATGGCGGCAGATGAACCGGCAGGCCCTGCCCCAACAACAATAACGTCGAATTCGCTCATTGATACAGAATTGAAGATCGATTAATAATGCTTTTCCAATATCAAATGATCCGTATACATTTTTCTGCATACTATGTCGATTTTCGTCTCGTATGAATTCACCGACATACCCAACAGTAATATTTCTGTTAGCTTTCTGCCATGCCATGGTTACTGCAGAGAATCTGTATAGCATTCTTTACGCCAGATACGGATCAACAGGATGGTGGCCCGCAGATTCTCCAGACGAGGTCATAGTTGGAACAGTACTAACCCAGAACACCTCCTGGACCAATGTGGAGAAAGCAATAAGGTCGCTGAAGGCAAATGGGCCTGTGACTCTCCGGCGGATATGCTCAATGTCAACGGAAGAGCTGGAAATTGCTGTAAGAAGTTCAGGATTCTACCGCCAGAAGGCTGCAAGACTGAAGGATCTGGCATGTGCAATTCTCAAGAGATATGGATCGGTGGAAGCAATGGCCAGGGAAGGGCATGATGAAACCGCAAATTTCCTGAAGAACATCAAGGGTGTCGGGCAGGAGACCCTTGATTCCATACTTCTGTATGCCCTCAGCAAACCGGTTTTTGTGGTTGACAAATATACAACCAGGATCTTCCAGAGGACTGGCATCATGGAAAGGCCGGACCTGAAGAGCATAAAGTCGTCGGTCCACCAGTTCCTGGACCGCAATACGGAGGCCCTGAAGAATTTCCATGGAATGATCGTGTACCTTGGCAAGGATTACTGCCGCACCAAGCCACTCTGCAGGGATTGTCCGGTAAATAAAGTATGTGACTATGCCATCAAAAACCCTGAGTAATCAGCTCAGTGACACAATGTTTCCATAGCCGATTAGGCGCCATCTGTTGCTTATGCGCCTTCCAATTGCTATGCGCTCCCCTTCATAGGCGGCAACCGGATATTTCAGTGCGATCTCAATTTTAGAATCTTTTGCAGTTGTGACGACTCCCACTGTGTTCGCCGTGCCCACTGTGAGCATGAGGTTCTCCTTTGACCTTATGGGATCAACCTTCTGCTCTTCCTGGAAGCCAACAACACGCTTCAGGAGATTGGAATCAACAAGCATGCCAAATACCGTTGGAGGGACATTCCCCTTCTTGCCCACAACCCTGCCGGTGAATGAATCCCCCTTGGTGAGGTACGGATCAAGTTCTGTTCCCACAGCGGCCAGTCCTCCCGGCCTTATGGATTCGTAACTGTTCTTTCCTGCCATAAGAGTTGTGATTGTTGTGATGACATTCTCCCACGATTGCTTTCCACCATGGCTCACCTGGAGGCCCGGGACTATTTCGATCTCGTCTCCCACCGATAGCATTCCCTGGACAAGTGAGCCGCCCAGCACTCCCCCCTTGAGTTTCTGAGGTGGGGTGCCTGGCTTGTTCACGTCGAATGACCTTGCAACATACATCCTTGGGGCATCCTTCTCAGAAAACTTCGGGTCTGGAATATAATCAATTATTGCCTTAAGCAGCACATCTATGTTTGAGTTATGGTATGCGCTCACCGGGATCACCGGCGAATTCTCAGCAAGGCTCCCCCTCAGGAACTGCTTGATCTCCCTGTAGCTCTCCTCCGCCCGTTCCCTTGTTACAAGGTCAATCTTGTTCTGCACAACAATGATGTTTTTTATCCCCATGATCTCAAGGGCAATGAGGTGTTCCCTGGTCTGGGGCTGCGGACACTTCTCATTGGCTGCAATAACCAGGAGTGCACCGTTCATTATGGATGAACCCGATAGCATTGTTGCCATGAGGGTTTCATGTCCAGGGGCGTCCACGAAGGAAATAACCTTCACGAGCTTGGCATCTGGGCATGATTCCTCTCTTGAATAGAAAATCTCACCATTCTGGTCTGTGCATGAATAAACAGGCGTCTCAGCATAGCCCAGCTTGATTGATATCCCTCTCTTTATCTCCTCAGAATGAATATCAGTTTTTGTTCCGGTGAGTGCCTTTGTAAGAGTGCTCTTCCCGTGATCTACGTGGCCCACCATGCCAATATTGACAGAGGGCTGTGGAAGCTTTTCCATCTTACTCCTTCTTCTCTGTTTCCGGTTCCAGAGGGTTTGGTCCGTACTGGACGACTTTCAGGTTGAGCTGGGCAACATCAGGCCCTATTATTGCTCCCCTGTAGGTGACTCTCTTCCTGTATCCGATCTTGGATCTCTTTCCAAGGCTGTATGTCCGGAGGATTCTTTTCTTACCGCTAATCTGAAGGTCCTGCTTCATGGGAAAACCATCGTTTGTGCTGCCGCCTGTGATTTTAAGCTTATACCCGGGCAGCTCGAAAAAAACACCGTCCACCTCATCGCCAATCTTCCTGCCGGTGAGTGAGTTCAGGTTCTCTGGACTTACTTCCTTCTTGTACGTCTTTCCGTTTTTTGAGTCAGCTATTATTGCAACTGAATTTGCCATATATTACCCCTTATGAATTCTTGAAGACCTTTCGGCCCTTTAAGGTTCTACTTTATGATAAACTCATTTATAATATCTTTGGGAGATCAACATTACCAGATGCAATGCCCTTGTCCGGGCTGTGCCTGGCAGCTGGACAACTGCCAGATTCAAAGGTCTCTAATCTTAAGGCTGGCGTGTCCTGGTGACTGCCGGATCAGGTTTTATCAATTCTCACTGCAGTCACCTTGTATTCAGGAGTGTGCTGAAGATTATCCCTCTGGTTCCCCGTTATGCGGTTCAGCTCCGTCTCTGGATTGTTGAACGTGGCAAAGGCAGTTCCTGGCACAATGCCATCATCAATTGATGCCTTTATTCTGGAACTACCGTACGCGCTCACGACTTGAACCTCCTGGCCCTGGGAAATTCCAAGTTTTCTTGCATCTGCCGGCGATATCTGGATAACATCTGCATCCCTGAAACTGTCATTTCCAGACCTGCCAGTCATTGTTGCTGCGTTGAACTGGAACAGTGATCTGCCTGTGCTCAGGAGAATAGGATAATCAGGTGAGACCCTCTCCGGCGTGGGGTGATAGCCTATGGGCCTGATCCTGGTGGTTCTGCCAAGTGAGAAGGCATCAACATGGAGCACCTGTGTTCCCGGGGAATCCTCACTGTAGCACGGCCACTGGATTCCGCCGCTCTCCATCCGGGGATATGTGATTCCGCTGCCGGCATCCCATACTCTGCGGATTTCGTTCCAGATGTCCTCCGGGGTTCCAAAGTTGAACAGGTTTCCCTTTCCCATTTTCGCAGCCACATCCCTTATGATCTCCCAGTCTGCCCTTGAGTTGCCCCTTGGGTTCAGTGCCTTCCTGACGCGCTGCACCCTTCTCTCTGAATTCATGAACGTGCCGTCCTTCTCATATGATGAGACGGCGGGCAGAAACACGTTGCCGAATTTCTTTGCTGTCTCGTTCAAGAACAGATCCTGGATCACCACGAAGTCCAGGTTCGAGAATGCCCTGGTGGTTGTATTCATGTCAGGATTTGTCATGTACACGTCCCAGCCTATGACCCAGAGTGATTTCACTGTTCCTTCAAGTGCACCGTCTATGAGTTCCATTTCATCCTTTCCCTTCGTGGTTGGAATCACTGTTCCCCATACCTGCTGGAACTTTTCCCTCCCGGCATCCAGCGTCACGTATCCAGTAAGTTTTGACGGTTCCACGCCCATGTGGGCAGAGCCCTGGACATTGTTCTGACCCCTCAGGGGATTGACGCCTGAACCCCTTCTTCCAATATTGCCTGTCAGGAGAGCCAGGTCAACCAGCGACATCACTCCCTCGGTTCCCTGAACGTGCTCTGTGATGCCAAGGCCGTGGAACATCATGGCTGGCCCGCCGGTGGCATAGAGGATGGCTGCTTCCCTTATTATGTGTGCATCCACGCCACAGACCTCCGCAGCCTTCTCCGGTGTCCACAAGGATATTTCTGCCAGATAATCTTCAAAGCCTGAAACACGCTGGCCCAGGAAATCCTTGTCCGTTGCTTTTGCCTCCACTATGGCGTTGGCCATGGCATTGATCAGCGGTATATCTGTGCCGGGCCTGATCTGCAGGTGATAATCAGCCATTGAGGCAAGTTCTGTCTTTCTTGGATCTATAACTATGAGTTTTGCGCCGGAGAGAACCTGCTGCTTGATCCTTGCGCCAACGATGGGATGGTTTTCAGTTGGATTGGCACCCACTATTAGAAATGTGCTTGCCAGCTCGATGTCATCAAAGGAGTTTGTGGCAGCGCCAGTACCCAGAAGCGCACCCATTCCACCTGCAGTAGGAGCATGGCAGACCCGTGCACATCCATCAACATTGTTTGTTCCTATGACTGTCCTGGCGAATTTCTGGGTCAGGTAGTTTTCCTCATTTGTCGCCCTCGACGACCCCAGTATGCCTATGCTGTCAGGACCTGATTCCTTCAGTATACGTGAGAATTCGGATGCAACCAGCTGTAGAGCCTCATCCCATGTGGCCCTCTGCCATATGCCGTTCCTCCTGATCATGGGGTCAGTTACCCTGTCGGGTGAAACAATGAATCCAAATGAGTACCTGCCCTTAACGCAGAGATGCCCCTTGCTAACAGGGGAGTCAAGGACAGGCAGTATTTCCACGATCTTGTCGTCCCGTGTGCCTATGCTGATCTCGCAGCCTGTTCCACAGTAGGGGCAGACACTCCTTGTGAATTTTTCCGGGTATCCAAGCTCTATGACTGACACGTCCTCAATCGCTCCTGTAGGGCATGTGTCGGAACAGGCCCCACAGCTGACGCAGGAGCTTTCCAATAGGCTGTCGCCTACATCCGGGCGTATCTCTACCTCGTGCCCCCTGTTCCATTTGCGCCATACGAACTGCCCCTGCACCTCATCACAGATTCTCACACACCGGTAGCAGTCTATGCACTTTGTCATGTCCACCGATATGAATGGATGCCCTGTCTTGTCACGTGCCGGGGTCTTCATTTCCCCGGTGTCTTCATGAACAACACCATAATCCACAAGGTATCTGTAGAAGTCCTTCCTCCGGTCCAGCCCACCTGTATCCATGTCCTTATCCTGAACCATCATCTCAAGGAGATTCCTGCGTGTGTCCCTTATTGATTCTGTGGATGTGCTGACCTTCATGCCATCAGTTATTGTTGTGGTGCAAGAGGCATCAGGCCGCCCATGTCCCTCCACCTGAACCAGGCAAAGCCTGCATCCGCCGTAAGCCTCCAGCCTCTGGTCATAGCAAAGTGAGGGTATCTCAATTCCAGCTGATCTGGCAGCCTCCAGTATTGACAGTGGCTTCTGGAATTCAAGATCCTGCCCATCTATCTTTACATGAAACATAATCTCACCTCCTGACTGAACTTCATTTCAGCACTTCTTGCAAATTCTGCCATTCCAGTTCCAAGGCCGCACAGGCTTCCATTGGCAAGAGATTCCACATCACTTTGGAACCTTGCGTAATCCAGGCTGCCATTGGAATCTTTTCGGAACATGCGGCTCAGTTCGGCGGTTCCAAGGCGGCATGGAGTGCACTTTCCACAGGATTCCTCCGCGGCAAATGTTGCAACGTGTTCAAGGAGATCGCCAATTCCCGTGGATTCATCGAAGGCAATTATTCCACCATGGCCCAGGGATGCTCCGGTTTTCCTTATCTCCTCATAGTCGAGTCGTGTCTTGAACTCAGCCGGAACCATTATTCCAGAAAGTGGGCCGCCAAGCATCACGCCCTTGATGGAACCGTGTTTCATGCCACCACCGATATCATAGAATATGGTGTCCAGCGGAGTGCCGAATTCCACCTCGTAAATTCCTGGATTCACGAAGAGCGAGTTGAGGGATAGAAGCTTGGTTCCCCTGCTCTTTCCGTAACCAAGCTCGCTGTATGCATCGTGTCCATTCCGGATTATCCATGGAATATTTGCCAGTGTCTCAACGTTATTTATGACCGTCGGGTTTCCGAACAGGCCTTTCTCGGTGGGATATGGCGGCCTGACAGAAACTTCCGGCCTCTGGCCCTCTATTGATCTCATCAGTGCAGTTTCCTCACCGCATATGTAGCTGCCCTTTCCAGGTACCACTGTGAGATCAAAATGAAATCCGGATCTCATCACATCCTTGCCCAGAAATCCACTTGATTCCATCTCCCTTGCGGCATTAACAAATTTTCTGATTGCTTCAGGATATTCGGCCCGGATATACGCATATCCGGTCGAGGCACCAACCGCATAACCGCAGATTATCATGGATTCAATCAGGGCATATGGGTTGTATTCCATCAGGAACCTGTCAATATAGGAACCTGGATCGCCTTCATCGCCGTTCATCACCACATGCTTTGTGTCGGCCTTCTCCCTTGCCACTGATCTCCATTTTATCCCTGTGGGAAAACCGGCACCACCTCTACCCCTCAGGCCTGATTTCTCAATCTCGCTGATGACCGAATCCTGGCCCATTGATAGGGCAGCCTTCAAGGCAGACATCCCGTTTTCATGGATATATTGTTCAAGAGATTGGTAAGGATGGTTCATGAGAGGTTCCACCACAACAGATTTCCTTGAGAAATTTGCAATCCTGGGAACGCCAGAATCCTCTGTTGAGGCTGGTGCCCTGAAACACTTGCCAAGGCAGTAGATTCTCCCATGCCCGCTGCCCTGATGGGGAAGTGGGATTCCCATGGATTTGTCTGCAACAAAGCATGCTGTGCCGGAACATTTTGCTTTCTCGGATAGCCCATTATTCAGCGTGTAGAATGATTTTAGCTCCTGGTTAGATCTGGTTTGCGCGCGCATCATCTATATAAATACAAGGATCCCTACTTAAAGAGATAACTTAACATTTTAGGGAGTTCTGCCCTCATATGAGGGGCTGACTTTTGCAGCTTTCGACAAACTCTTAATGTTAACACAGGCATGATTCACATTTTCCGTAGGTAGTTTCTGCATTGTCCACGTCGCTGGAAGAAACAGACACATTTTTTGCGAAACCTCATTACTCAGGAGAAAATTCCCGCAGGAAGGATGATTGTTCTCGGAATTGAAGGAACCGCCCACACCATAAGCTGTGGCATTGTTGACCAGAATGGAATACTTGCTAATTCTTCAAGAACCTATAAGAATCCCAATGGGGGGATACATCCAAGGGAAGCCGCCATCCATCATGCGGAGCATGTTTCGGAAGTCATCTCCGAAGCTCTTTACAGGTCCGGCCTATCCCTGAAGGATCTTGATCTTATTGCCTATTCAAGAGGCCCCGGGCTGGGGCCATGCCTCAGGATTGCGGCGACCGCTGCGAGAACACTTGCCATAAAATCGGGCAAACCCATCATGGGGGTGAACCATCCCCTGGGCCACGTGGAGATTGGCCGAAAACTTACCGGATCTGTAGATCCCATGCTGCTGTACGTTTCAGGCGGAAATACCCAGATAATTGCCCATGTGAATGGAAGATACAGGGTACTTGGTGAAACAATGGATATCGGGCTTGGCAACCTGCTTGACAAAATTGCAAGGGACATGGGGCATCCCTTTCCGGGCGGACCTGCCATAGAGAGGCTTGCCCTTAACGGCAGCAGGCTCCTCACACTTCCATATTCAGTTAAGGGGATGGACACATCATTCTCGGGAATGTATACTGCGGCTTTGCATTACCTCAAGGATGGGGAATCTCCTGAGAATGTATCATTCAGCATACAGGAACATGCATTTGCAATGCTCGTCGAGGTCCTTGAAAGAGGCCTCTACCAGACCGACAAGCAGGAGATTCTACTTGCCGGAGGCGTTGCACGAAACCTGCGATTGAGGGATATGATAGAGGAACTGACAAAGGATCTTGGGATCAAAGCATTTCTAACCGACAGCCAGTACTGCATGGACAATGGGGCAATGATTGCCCAGGCTGGAATGCTGATGTTTCTTAATGGCTATTCCACCAGCCTTGAGAATTCCACAGTTGATCAGAGGTTCAGGATAGACCAGGTTGATGCTCCATGGATAAAGCCTTCGGTGGAACTGCACCGCACCAACATGGGTGCAGAATCACGCATTGAGATAGGCGATTACATGGGCAGGAAGGCTGTCTTCAAGCACAGGATCCCCAAGAGTTACAGGAATCATGAACTTGATTCGCAGATCCGATTGAGCCGAATGAGAAATGAGGCGACCATAATGATGCGCCTTAAGGATCTTGGAATAGCTGTGCCCATAATATACGATATTGACTTTCCTGCATCCCTGATTGTTTATGAGTACGTGGAGGGCATACTTCTCAGGGAGAGGCTTCTGATGCACGGAGCCATCAATACCATGGAATCCATAGCTGAAGCCGCAGCCAGGATGCACACCGGAGGTCTTTCCCATGGTGATTTCACTGCCGGCAATATAATAATGAAGAGCGATTCCACCCCGTACATTCTGGACGCAAGCCTTGGAAAAACTGACGCCAGGCCGGAAGACATGGCTGTAGATCTTTACCTGTTCATGGAATCACTGAGATCCCATGTCCCGGATTCCGATGCATATTTCAAGAAGTTTATGGATAGATACCAGGATGGCATTGATATATTCCCGGAAATAATGGAAAGCTTCCGGGACCTTGAGAAAAGGAGGAGATATGTTTGATTTTTGTCACAAGCAACCAGCACAAGTACAATGAGATAAGCAGCATAATGCAGACTGGCGGGTTCAGAGTCCAGTGGAGGAAGATGAAGTACCAGGAAATACAGGCTGATACCACAGAAGAGATATCCCTTGATAGCGCAAAGAAACTGGCGCCGCTTCTTGGGGAAGAATTCTTTCTTGAGGATACGGGCCTCTATATTGCTGCCCTGAACGGTTTCCCTGGACCTTACTCCTCTTATGTGCAGGATACCATAGGCAATCCCGGGATTCTGCGGCTCATGGACAGCTCAAGCCGGAGCGCTTTCTTCCTCACGGTCATAACATTTTACGATGGCACGGAATTCCACCAGTTTTCCGGCCGCCTTGACGGCTCAATTGCTCTGGAAATTGCGGGAAAAGGTGGATTCGGGTACGATCCCATATTCATTCCTGAAGGTGAATCTCAGACTCTCGGCCAGCTTCCTGAGTCCGCAAAGAATTCAATATCGCACAGACGAAGAGCTGTAACCTCCTTCATGGAATTCCTGAAGGAATCCGGACATTTTGATTCCATAAGCGATTGATCTGCTTGGCAAATACCGTGCATGAAATTATATAATAATGTTCCATTTGATGAACTGCATGCAAGATACTTGGAAGGATTACCAGTTTTACTTTTATGTTGTCCTGTTCGCCATTGGCGTTGTGTTTCTGGTTATCACTGTGAATGACCTTGTTACCAGGAATGATGCCATCATAAAATCAGGGCTTTCCCTACTTTCCACCGGCAACTGGGAATACTGGATTTTTGCTGTGAGCCTGGTTGTGGCATCCACTTTCTTTTACCTGTCTTTAAAGATTGCAACGCAGACCAAGCGTTTTGAGGACCTTATCTCCAGCGACAGCAAATATACCTTTGTCAAGAATATAAAAGAACTTCAGAAGCTTGCCAGGGACCTGGGGCCAAGATACGGCCAGCAGCTCAACCAGGCAATGGAGAAATGGAAGATCAGGTAGTCATTTCGCCATATTGTAACAGGAACGCAACAGGCTGTTGGGTATAATGTTAAAAGCAAGCCCATAAGTCCATGCATGAACTCATTACGATTTCCAGATGATAATTAAGGTCTAGCAGAAAATAGTCGGCAAATTCATATTGGATTTTAGGACCTAATGAAAAGAATATTTGGGAATTTTATGTCGGTGGTCTGCAAGGGAGCTTATTTGATAAGTTCTTTTACAAATTCTGGCAGTGAAAATGACCCTCTGAGAACATCGGAATTGAAGTACTTCCCAGGATTTATGTTCTCGAGGCGCCCCTTGCAGTCATAATCAGACCCCATGGTAAATGACCAGAATCCGCTCGGGTAGGTAGGAATAAAGGCAGTGTATGTCCTGACATATCCAAAAACCTCACTCATGCCGGAATGTGCCATCTGGAGTGCCTTTGGCTGGTAGAATGGAGAACCTGACTGGGTCACCACGATACCGCTGTCGGTCAGAATATTCTTTATTGAAGCGTAGAAGTCCTTCATGAAAAGGCCTTCCGCAGGACCAACAGGGTCTGTGGAATCCACTATGACCAGGTCAAATTTTCGGTCTGTCTTCCTTATGTACTTCACGCCATCATCAATGATAAGCTCCACTTTCCTGTCGGTCAGTGATCTATAAAGATCGGGGAAATATTTCTTTGATACCTCCACCACCTGTGTGTCTATCTCCACATTGACAACATTCTGGAATCCCAGTTTAAGGAGTTGCCCGGCAGTGCCTCCATCTCCGCCGCCGATGATCAATGCCTTTTGAGGCTTCCGAGAAGCCAGATAGTAAGGCACCATTGTTATCATCTCGTGGTAGACAAATTCATCCCTTTCCGTCAGTTGCACCGTTCCATCAATTGTAAGCAGTTTCCCAAAATCATAGGTTTCAAAAACATCGATCCTCTGATAATCCGTCCTTACCGAGAGCAGTTGATCCTGAACCCTGAATGAGAGTTGCAGATTGTCTGAATACCTTTCCGAGAACCAGTTTTCTATCAGTTTCACGCCTCTTCAATGCGAAGTTTCTATTTAACATATGCGAGCATGTGTTCCACTACCCGTCGGGACAAACCATACTGGACGGTTAAGGGCTTTTTCCCAAGTGGAGGATGAAGGGTAAGGTTGAGTGATGGTTTTATGCCCCATAGAATAAAGAATTGCCAAAGGTGGAAATGCCAGCATCACTGAGCAGCCGTCAGTAATATCAGGAAGAAAGCAAATAATACTGCTTATACAATAAGGAACGCTTTAGCATGCGGAACAGTAAATCACCTATGCCAAGATCTCTCCTTGCCATATCCTTCGCCGATCTCATCCGGGGTTTCACCAGATACCCGCTGTGGATACTCCTTTCGATATACCTGCTACAGTCTCGAAGGCTCAGTTACATAGACATCGGGATTTTCTTCCTTCTCCAGTCGGTCATAACCGTTCCGTTTTCCCTCGTACTTGGAAAACATATGGATATTCACGGCAGGAGGAAACTTGCCATAGTGCTGCCAGCAATTCTCACCTTTGCGTTTGTAGGTCTCTTTGTATGTGTATGGATGAATCTCCCCATATTCATGCTATTTGCTGCCATGGTATCCACAACAATCCTCAGCCAGATTCAGTATAACCTCTACAACGCAATACTCACGGACCTCTCCACCGAATCTGCAAGGGTTGGGTTTTTCAGCACAGTACGGGTGTTTTCCAATGCGGGAATAGGAATTGGACTGATATTATCCGGCCTTACCTCACTGGTCAGCCCCTCGCTCTATTTCATCGCGCCAATAATAGGATCGGTTGCCGAAGTCTTCATAGTTTTCAGGTACATACCGGAAACTTTTCACGGTGACGGTAGAAAGGCAGCAAAGCATGAACGTAAGAACAGGATCAGCAATGTCAGGATTCTTTTTGTGGTTTCAATGATTCTGGCTCTTTCAGCGCTGGTATCAAACATGTATGAGAGCCCCATGCTTCCGCTCTACCTGACCTCCAGATACCATTACAGCACTTTCCTCATAACGGGCCTTTATGCCGTTAACACCATTATTGTAATACTTCTTCAGTTCAGGATAAACTCACTTGGCAAGAGATTTGGAGAGGTAACTGCCTATTCAATGGGGCTAATCCTCTATGCACTCTCCGATATAGTCTTTGGCCTGACTGGTGCCTTTGCGCTTCTTGTTCTCAATGTTGTCATGCTCACTGTGGGTGAGAACATGACCGCCCAGTTTTCCCAGGTATTCATTTCACGGCTGGCCCCTGAGGAAATGAGGGGGAGATATTTTGGATTCAGTTCAGCGGTATTCAGCTTCATATTCCCGCTATCGCCATTCCTTGGAACGGGCCTTCTTGAATTATTTCACGGAACTCCTCTTCTCCTGTGGGGAATTATTGCGGGAATGTGCTTCCTTATGGCAATCATATCCAGATTGCTCGGAAAGATCATCCCTGCACCTGGTGTAGCGGCAGAAGGGAATGATTCATAACAATTTATGTGCAGATTGGGTAATATAGAAGTATGGATGCATACTCCAACATTTTTTGGATCTCGTAAACGCATGATTTTTTGCCGGATTAATGGTCAGACAAGTGTCATGTCGGTGTGAAAAAGCGGCTGGCAAAGCTAATCATGGAAACATTGAAATATTTAAAATAGGCTTTATAAAATTCAATTATATTTATTATAATTTTGATATAGCTCACGACCCCATAGTTTCGGATTTCCAGAAAAAACACAACACAAATATTTTAATATAACCAATTATATTATCTTACTGGAGGGATGACATGGTAGGAATAAGTGAGCTCTCTAAGACAGTTGCTAAGAAGACCAACACGACACAGAAGGTTGCGAGAAATGTGATCAAGACCTTCCTGGACACCGTTGTCTCTGAGGCCGACAGGTCAAACACCAAGATTAACCTGGCAGGCTTTGGCATCTTCGAGAGGAAAACCCAGCAGGCTAGAAAGGCAAGGAACCCACAGACCAGAAAAATAATAGAGGTTCCATCCAAAAAGAAATTTGTCTTCAGAGCCTCAAGCAAAATAAAGTACAAGTAACCTTTTTTGCAAGGTTAGATCTAAATTTTAGACATTTTCTTTTTTCTTTCTTTTGACGACAGCCCAGTTATATTCTCTATGAGCTTGTTATATATCCGTACTGTTTCCATGGGATCCGGTGGTTTTTCATCGTTGACGGTTTCCACCATAAGTTCCTTGCCGCCGACCCACATGTCTATGGATTTTATGCCCGGAATAGTGCACATAACATGGTCTCCGGACATTTTCACGTTCTGGGCTGTTTCTGTTGCCTTTTCCAATATATACTCGGGTGAGAGCTTAATTCCTTTCTTAACCGGATAATTCCTTCCCATCTATCTTCACCTACGCGGTAGCCTTCTTCATTGGGGCCTTCTTCTGGAACTTCTTGGAGAGTGCCCTTAGATATATGAGCTGCATATACTGTGCATCGTGCTCCAGCAGGGGTGAGCATGAAATAACTGTCATATCGCTGTCAAGATCGATCATGGTCTCGGCCAGTGTCTCAAACTTGAGGTCCCCGTGCTTGATTGCAGTGAGCTTTGTTTCATTGTTTCCTTCGTACTCTACTCCTGCAAATTCCGTGTATATGTCAGTCTTGCTGTATTTTTTGAACTCGCTGAGAACGGCATCGAAATCCTTTATCTCTATGAGAGAGCCCCCGGTGATGGAGTGCACATGGGGGAAGTTGAGTATAGGCTCAATGTTCTTCACTTTCTTGGAAAGAGACATGAGGTCCGGAACAGTTCCAAATATCTCAGTTTTACCGGACGATTCAACTCCGATATACGGATAGCCCGCATCATGAGAATACTTTGTGCTAATCTCCTCATAAACCTCTACTGCCTTCTTCAGGCTTTCTTTCTTGTTCCCGTGGTAAAATCCGGTGTGTGTTATAACCCTGCCTGCCTTCATTGCCCTTCCTATCATGAGGGTCCACTTCAGGTGGTTGTAGGATCTCTCGCCCATTTCCTCAGGATTTAAGAGGTCCATGTAGTAGGGGGCGTGCATTGAGAGCCTTACGTCAAGTTCACGAGCGAGATTGCCTCCGTCGGTGAGATCATCGAAATTTCTTGCCATGTTCCAGAAAAGTTCCTGCACGATGTCATCCTCTTCAATTTCTGTCTCAATTCCGACTCCGACATAATTGCCCTCCTCGTCCTGCCTCAAAACATCAACAATGATGGAAGAATCTATGTCTCTTGGATGCATGCCTGCATAATCAAGGGCCGGCCTTTCCTCGACGTTTACTCGCAGCATCTGAACCTCCAGAGCATTGAGCCCGAGATTGTGTGCGTCCTCAACTGATTCTATAAAAGTTCTTCCCTTACTGGTTAGAGGAATCCCAGCTATTCCAAACCTGATCATAATGCGACTACACTATATCCAAACCATATTTAAGTTTATCAACAAGAATCATGGTAAGCGATGCAATTTACGTTTTCGCAAAAAAGATCCCAGCGAATATGTTATATATTATCAAAACATCTGAACGCGATGGTGATTAATAGGAAAAGGGACGTTTCCGTGATTAATTCCATTATGCGTTATTCAGGTGATCATAATGAATGTAGATCCAAATTTAACAAAATATCTGATCAAAGCCAAGATTTTTACGGATGGGGTGGTTGAGAAACCCGACGTTGTCGGGGCCATATTCGGCCAGACAGAGGGACTTCTTGGCGAGGAACTAGATTTAAGAGACTTGCAAAAAAGTGGAAAAATAGGAAGAATCGAAGTAGAGATAGACAGCAAGAAAGGCCGGACAGAGGGTTTTGCACTCATACCCTCAGGACTCGACCAGGTCGAAAGCTCCATATTAGCAGCGTCCCTGGAGACAATAGACCGCATAGGCCCGTGCAAGGCCAAGGTCGAGATTGAGAGTATCGAGGATGTAAGGATCCAGAAGAGGCAGAAGATCGTTGAACGTGCTGAAGCTCTTTATAAGAAAATGAGCGAAAGCGGTAAAAGTGTCAGCGAGAGCATTGTTGCCTCGGTACGGGAAGAGGTTGAAAAGGGCGAGATACTCACATATGGCGATGAACATCTTCCAGCCGGGCCAGCCATCAAGGATTCTGATTCAATCATCGTAGTTGAGGGGAGAAGCGATGTTCTGAACCTGCTCAGGTACGGTATCAAGAACACAATCGCCGTGCAGGGAACGAACATTCCAAAAACTGTACAGAAGCTCTCCAGGGAGAGAACCGTCACTGTATTCCTTGATGGGGACAGGGGCGGAGACCTGATCCTGAAGGAGATGCTTCAGGTTGCCGAAATTGATTTTGTTGCCAGGGCACCCCCGGGAACCGAAGTTGAAGAACTCACCTACAAGCAGATCGTCAAGGCACTCAGGTACAAGACCCCAATTGAACAATATCTGTCCATGAGGGGGATGGCCGAGGAGCTGAAGGAACTCACTGAGAAGAATTCCACCGAGAACCACACAAAATCTCAGCAGAAACGCGGGTATGAGGAAGCAAAATCCCTGACCGAGATAAAGAATGCCAAGGTTGTCATAGAGGAAGTAAAAGAAGAACGTCCTCAGAAAGAGAGAAGGCAGCCGAGACAGGTTGTGGAGGAAACTCAGCCACAGGCTGCGGAAAAGGAAGCTCCACCGGAACCGAAATCGGAACCGGAGCCCGAACAGGTTGAGGAGTTCAGCCTGAGCAATCCCAGATCCGTTGAGAAGCACGGAAACGAACTCACCAGGGACAAGCTCACAGAAATATATGACGCCGAGGGTAAGATTATTGCTTCCTATCCGGTTTCTGAAGCTGTTGACAGGATGGAGGAGCTTAATTCAGGTGATACAATAATCACGGGCGGAGTTATATCCCAGAGGCTTATCGACGTGGCATACAAGAAAGGCGTGAAGAACATATATGGCGCCAAGCTGGGCCACATCACGAAGAAGCCGATGGAGGTAAAGGTAGTTTCATGGGAACGTCATATTTGAATTCAGATATGGGAGATTATTCAGATACCTCCCAGATACCAATCCCATCCAATCCCCTCGATAGGGTAATCGGTCAGGACGAGGCCGTCAAGATGGCCCAGATAGCTGCAAAGCAGAGGAGACACCTTCTTCTGGTCGGTCCTCCAGGCGTGGGAAAATCAATGATTGCCCAGGCAATCTCATTTTATCTCCCCAGACCAAAGGAAGAAATCAGAGTGGTGCACAACCCCCAGTATCCAGAAAGACCATTTGTTGAGGTCAAGACCGGGGTCCAGATCAAGCAGGAAAAGGATGAGATGAACATGGTGGAGGGTGAGGTCATAGATCCACGGGACGCACCCGCATCCGTAGCCGAGAGACTTGGATACCGGTGCCCAAGGTGCGGGTTCTTCTCCCTCCCAACGGATGCCGTCTGCCCCAACTGCAATAATCCCAAGGTACAAGCACAAACCCAGGGGCCCTTTGGAGACGTATTCAACGTGATCGGCGCCGCATTTGGCGTCCAGAACAATACAGAAAAAGTCACTTCCACCAGGAGAGTTGGCGAGCGCGAGGAAGTCATTGTTTACGAAAGATTTGGAGATCGCATCCGGATCCTTGACGAGAAGACTCTTGAGCGCAGGCGGAAGATGGAGAAGAAAAGCCCCAGCAAGATCATTGTTCCCATTGATCGTAATCCATTTGTCCTGGCAACAGGGGCCAGTGAGACTGAGCTCCTGGGCGATGTCAGGCACGATCCTTACGGTGGCCATCCACAGTTGGGCACGCTGCCATACGAGAGGGTAATTCCCGGGTCTGTACATGAATCCCATGAAGGCGTACTGTTCATAGATGAGATAACACACCTGGGAAATCTCCAGAGGTTCATTCTCACCGCAATGCAGGAAAAAAGCTTCCCCATAACAGGGCGCAATCCCCAGAGTGCAGGGGCAAGTGTCAGGGTGGATCACGTACCTGCTGACTTTATCCTGGTAGCGGCGTGCAACATACAGGATCTCCAGTATATACTGAGTCCTCTGAGGTCCAGGATAGTTGGAAACGGCTATGAGATATTGATGGAAATAGCGATGCCGGATACTCCCGTCAATCGGATGAAATACCTTCAGTTCATTGCTCAGGAGATCATAATGGATGGGAAAATACCACACATGACCCTTGATGCTGCAGGAGTGATTGTGGAAGAAGGTGCCAGAAGGGCCAAACAGGTAGATGGGAAGGATCATTCTCTGACACTCAGATTGAGGGAGCTTGGAGGTCTCATCAGGGCAGCAGGAGATATAGCTGTGTCCAAGGAGCAGCCGCTGGTGGAGAAAAGGGATGTTGTTGAGGCGCTCAAGCTTTATCTTCCGGTTGAAGAGAAGATCAAGAAATATTATGGGACCATGGGCTCTGCAGTTTCCTCGGAATCAACCATTGCACAGAGAGGAGAGGAATACCTTATGAATTTCCATAATTACAGGGAAGACCGATCCTACGACTGATTTTTTTTAAAAATAAAATATTGGAAAAAAGAGCCATCACTGCAGAACAATGGGCTCTTCCGGTTCCATAATCGCTGTCTGGTAAGCTTCGTCAACCAGAGTGCTCTTCAATCCTGAAAACACACCTGCAGGGTAGAACACCAGAACAGAGACCGCGGCTACTATTGCTGTTGCGTCGTAGAAGTTTATGAGGTTCAGCATTCCGTCACTGCCAATATACGTCATCATGAGCAGAAACACGATATAGAAGATGTACCATATTGAATTGCGGACGTGCTTCAGGTCTCTTCTGGCACTGTTACGGTATACTGGCAGTATCAACCCGAAAATGACTACTGCCACTGTGAGTATTGCAACTGCATAATAAACCGTGATCCAGCCGCTCCAGAATATAATCAGCGATGCGGAAATGAATGCTATTGGCGCAATTATGGGCCCTCCGGGGATTCGGAATTTGGTGGCACCCTGTCTCCTTGAGACCACCAGGGCAACGGGATTTACAGAGAATCCTATATAACCGGCCACAACAGCGTCTTCAATAAGGCCATATATGCTTGGAACTGGAGCTGAAATGAATGCCAGTATGGCTCCAATGAGGGCTGTTATGAGTAGCGCCCAGTACGGCACTGAGTATTTTTTGTGGATGTACTTCATCAGGTCTGGCATTATTTTTGTCCTACCCTGTGCAAATAGTACCCTGGATCCGCCACCCAGATATATGTAACCCACTATGAATGGCCCGATAATTCCTATGATTATTGTGAATACAAGTATTAGCGGAGCATTATAGCTCTTTGCCAGGAAGATGAACGGATTACCGGGTATGGCCTGGGTTGTGAGTCCGGCCCAGTTACCAACGGCCACTCCGAGCTTTGTCCAGTTTATGCCGGTTACAAAGACCCAGTCAAGAAGGAGATAAATTGCAAGCTGTCCTATTACAACTATTACGATAGCAAGTGGAAGTTTCCTGTATTTCTTGGATTCCTCCGCATAGTCGGGCAGCACGCGGATTCCTCCGAAGGCAAACATTGCGAATGGTATCGCCAGGAACACACCTGCAAATCCGAATGGAAGGAAACCATGATATGCGGTCAAGTTGCGTCCATCATAGAAGACTGCAGCCAGGCCTATGGCCACCGCCAGATAGAAGAAGAGCTTAACAATGCCGAAGTATACTGTTGATTTCCCGAAGGCCCTGACTCCAAAGTAGTTGAATGGCACCATGAAGATCATGAGCACCGCAGCAATGGCTGCCCCATATATTGTGGGCGCACCAGATGCTGTCACCAAGTTTCCGTAAAATATGCTCAACCCGTCGATAACGGCAAACGCTTCTATTGGTGGAATGAAGAGATACCATATGAGGTCGGCCAGGGAGTTGATTGTATTGGTGAACCAGCCGTGGGTGTACAGTGCATACCGGGAAGGGCCACCGGCTTCAGGATGGGTGGTGACAAGTTCTGCATAAGTAAGGCCAATGAACAGGTAGAAAATACCTCCAATGAGCCACCCGAGCCAGCTACCTGGACCAGCTGTGCTCGTCATGGCCAGGACACTGAAAAGTATCCCGGTACCCACGGCACCAACCACGCCTATGATAATCAGATCGAGAAACGACAGTTCTTTCTTCAGTGAAGCAGGACCTTTATTGATATTGTCTGTCACGTCTTGTTATAACATGTATCATTATATATGCTTTACTGTGTGAAACATATTCATTGGCTATTAAAGAGGAGAAATTATTAACTTCAGGTATCATTCGTTTTCGTGTCAAAAGCCGATAACAGTGATAAAATTATAATCGTTGGAGCGGGAAGCACTGGAACTAGCATTGCATACCACCTTGCATCAGCGGGCCGGAAAGTTACTGTAATCGAGGAAAATGCAGTGGCATCCGGGAACACGGGAAAATCAAGCGCGCTCGTTCGAACACATTACAGTAACCGGATAATAGCAGAAATGTCTCTGTACTCACTGAAATTCTTTGAAAATTTCAACTCCATCGGATATTCAGGATTCACGAAAACGGGCATGATTTTCCCATTTGATGAGAAATATGCGGATGTTGCCAGGGAGAATGTTGCAATGCTAAGGGACATTGGAATAAACGAACAGGAAATTGCTCCTGCAGACATAAGAAAGTTCTATTCCGATGTAAATCTGGATGGCTACGATTACGTCACCTACGAACCAGACAGCGGCTATGCCGACCCCGTCTCAACAGCAAATTCATTCATGTCAAGGGCCAAGGAGCTTGGCGCGAACCTGATCCTCAAGAGGAGTGTCAGGTCTGTTGAATCCACCAGGAGTGGGCCGGAAGTGGAACTCAGCGATGGAACCAAGATAAGAGGGGAAAAAATAATTCTTGCTACAAATGTCTGGACCAACGATATCCTGGCTCGATCAGGAATTTCTTCACAGAAACTGTTGCCCATAACTGCATCCATGCATTCCATAATCTATCTGAGAAGGCCTGAGGAATATCGCGGACCGAAGCCCACCCTCTGGGATCCGCATCAGCTTGCGTATTACAAGATGGAGGGATCCACCATTACTGCTGTGGGAAGCCTGGACCCTGCAGTGGATGAGCGATCTGTGGATATTCACTCCAATCTGCCAGAGACAGCAGAACAGGACTACATTGAAGAATACCTGCCCAGGATCGCTAAAAGGCTTCCCTCCATGGGGAAGGCAACCTTGATATCCACGCTTAACGGACTCTATGACATGAGTCCTGATGGACAGGTTATCTGTGATGACCTGTCGTCTGAAGGGCTTGATTCAGTATATGTATTTGCTGGCCTCAGCGGTCACGGATTCAAGCTGAGTCCTGCCTATGGCAGAATGGCAGCAGATATGCTCATGGGAAGGGACCCTGAAGAATGTGAGTTTGACTGGCGGCCTTTCAGCAGGGATCGATTCCGGACGGGCAATCTGATAACTTCCAGGTATTCTGAAATAGGAACCATATACTGATTTGCTGAATCAACCTGAGCAGTAGTCTAAATCTTCTTCCAGAATTTTGAGTTTTCACTGGATATGAAAGTATAATAAGGCGGTCTGTGTCATAAAAGCATGGATTCCAGAAGGGCAAAAATAAGGGAACTCAAGAGGGAACTTCATGCCATGAAAATGGCAGCAAAATTGGGATTTGCTGAAACAGATTCCAACTCGCGGAATGAACGAGAGAACGAGATAAAGCACCTCATAAAATCCCTGAAGGATGACCTGAAGGAAAATAACGTGAGAGGATACAATGACATGACAAATCGCATGAACGCCATCAGGTCGTCATATAAGGCAGGTGGCCTGAACCTTGGCCAGTACGA
This sequence comes from Thermoplasmatota archaeon, assembly GCA_023379345.1. GTDB lineage: Archaea > Thermoplasmatota > Thermoplasmata > Thermoplasmatales > Thermoplasmataceae > UBA509. Next base: position 10,920 of record JAMCUV010000113.1, on the reverse strand, counting down.
GCATGAGGATGACGACCAGAAGTAGAGCCTCCTGAGGGCTGTGACAAATAATGCCTCTAGATCTTTTCCGTAACATCGGTGATGCTCCAACAGATTTGCTCATGATATTCAACCAAAATAGCTTCATCTTTATTAGTGGAAAAAAGAAAGATGAAATTCTAAATTTTGGGAATTAAAAAAATTAAGATATAAGACTAAAGTTTTACTGAGATTTTGCTCCACTTGTTGCAGGTGCAAATGCTTTAGCTGCCCTGTTCCCTGCAAAATAAGCCACGGTGATCATTAGAATGGATAGCACAAGCAATGCAAGGCCTATGGCTTCAGGTAGCCAGAACAGATTGATGGTGTAGACCAGAACCCCAAATCCTCCAAGGACTATCCCAGCAAATATGAAGTAAAGAATCATCCTCCTGCCCAGTTCCATCCCTGATACATATTTCAGGAATACCAGAAGAATTCCCGCCATAAGTGGCATCATGAAGAAAGCGAAGAGAAGGTGGCCATTGGTAAATGCCATATCATACATATATCCCGGACCTCCGGTTGGGGGTGTTCCTGGAGACCCGAAACCATAGTATGCTTCATTGAATTCCATGGTGTATCCAACTCCAATCATTACGGCCATTGTGGCTATCCAGGTCAGAAGTTCCGCCATCTGCACAAGTCTCTGTGTCCTGTTAGAAGAGAATAAGTAGTATAGGCCAATTATGGCCAGAAGTGCGCCCCAGCCAACTATTCCGGTCTGGCTATCATCAAGTGCCAGTCCGTTCATGCCACCTGGGCCAAATGGCGCGATTGCAGGAATAACGTATGTCCCAAATGATGATATGAGATACAGATAGGTCATTGATATTGTTCCCGCAACCGCAATGAGCATGCCTGCGTTCACAATATGCCTCTTCCATCCCTTCAGCTTATCATAGCCCATGGTAACAGCAGCAACTGCAACTATGCCGCCCATGACTGCAGGAAGCATCTCATGTGAGTGAGAGGTCACAAGATTTCCAAGGAATGTCTGCAGGCCTCCCCAGGCAGTGACATAACTGTTGAATGCCGGGAGTGACGCATACCCGAAGAGGTTGCCGTATTCGTATACCATCCCCATGACGCCTGCAATCCCGGCTGCTATTGTTGCTATGACCATAAGGGTATATGCACCCCATATTGCCTTGAATTTCTGTGTGTTTTTAAAAGGCATTATAAGTAAGTAGACCAGGAATATGAGGGCAATTATGATCATCCACACATCCCTTATTGCCTGGAATACATAGTCGGCAGTCTGTGCAGTAGTGGAATAAAAGAATGCCATCCCTAGAATTGTGAAAAAGAGAATTGGAATTGTGCTGAGGTTGATGATCTTCCTTGCAATGGATCCAAGGTCAAGTAATTCGGCCGTATACAGTATGAGAAGGAAGGCAAATGGTATCATGATGGTGTGATAAAAATTCACCATATCCAGTGTGAAGTCACCAAGCTTGAACCATGTGACACCGGGAAGCAGTGGACTGATTATGAGGAAGAAGGTGATAAACGCAAGCACCAGTCCCATGTTCATCTTCGGGTTGAGCAGAAAGTCTAATGCGCCCGAATTTCCATATTTTTGAGCCATAAAAGTTTAACCACTAGACCATATAATAAAATAATACCTAATTTGAAAGGCATGGCAATTATATAGTTACATAAATAGATAAATAATGGCGAATTCATTCTTAACATACGCTCTGGAAGGACGATTGTTGTTATCTAATGACGAAAGCCAGCTATATTTGTATAAATGAAGATATAAATTTCCCGGAATATTCGCGGGTCATATTCAGGGCTTTAAAATAAAGGAAAAATCTGAATTCATTAACATACTCACAGACAGACGCATTTAACTGATAAGGTTTCTATTTTATTAACACAAAACAAATTCTATCATATGGACACAATCGACAAGGCTATGGTTTATGTTAGATTTACAAAGCCGAAAGTCTGGGGACTACTGGTCTTTGTTGGGGTTGTGTCTGCACTTATTGCCATTCCTGCCTTTAATCTACGGTATCTGTGGCTGCTAACTGCCGTTGTACTGGCACTTGCGGCCGGCTCATCCGGAGCGGAGTCGTTGACCAACTATCTGGATCGGGACATAGATTCAAGAATGCTGAGAACAAACCGCAGACCTATGGTAACAGGTGAGGTGACTCCGGCATCAGCAATAATTACGGGCGTCGTGCTGATAGCAATTTCAATTGCCATACCTTTGGTCGTGGGCAGATTCATTGCTGCTGGCTTCATGGCAGCTGGGGTGATTGATAATGTGTTCATTTACAGTTATCTTCTCAAGAGAAAGACCCCGTGGAGTGTGATATTAGGGGGATTCTCCGGTGGTATACCTGTACTGGTTGGCTGGTATATGATCTCGAACGTTGCTTCGTTCATTCCATGGTTCCTCTTTTCACTGGTAATAGTGTGGATACCTATCCACATCTGGAGCCTTGCATACATGTACCATGACGATTACGCCCGTGCCGGTGTGCCAATGCTTCCTGTTGTTTACTCTGACCGTGTTTCTGCTGAGTGCATTTCATTCTCGGCACTACTGCTGGTATTGTTCTCCTTCATCCCTGTCTTATTTGGAGGAGCAAAAATACTTTACATAATTCTGATTGGCCTTGCAGCAGTTCCAGTATTAATCTACATTGTCAGATTCTCCAGGAAACCAGACAGGAAAAGTTCCTTCTCACTATTCAAGTATTCCAGCCCGTATCTGACGGTGGTGTTCATAATATTCGCATTATTGAGATTTCTATGATGGCAGCATTATACTGAAAATGTCCACCGGTATTTTCTTTCTACTTACGAGATCGAAGGTTTCCGCACGCTCCATGCCAGCTTATTATATCTGGCGTACAAAGATTTAACTAAAGTTTGCTCTTGCAAACTTTGGTCACATAAATGAAGCTTCAGTATCTTTTGGAAATGGATAAACCCCAGACTCATTTTTACGGCGTCACAATGAACATTGATGACTTCAGCGAGGACAACATGCTCCTTACAATGCCGGCCTGGGCTCCTGGATCCTATGAGATTTATGATTTTGCAAGATTTGTTCGCAACATTCGGGCTTATTCAGGATCAGTTCAACTGGATGTGCAGAAGAGGGATAAATCCACATGGAAAGTCAACACCAAGGATATCCATTCCGTGAAGATCACCTATGAAATTTATGCCAATGAATTGAGTGTTCATACCAGCCATGTGGATTCCACCCATGCTTTTCTCAATGGAACAAGTGTCTTCCTCTATGTGGAGGGTTACAAGGATCAGTCCCTGGAACTGGTAATAAAGCCCTTTGGGAACTGGAAAGTCTCAACCGGACTGGAGAAGCTGTCTGACAACAAATACCGTGCAGTTACATACGATATACTGGCCGACTGCCCCATAGAGATAGGAGAACACAGGAGCCTCTTCTTCACCGTTGATGGTAAGGAACATGAGATAGTCCTATATGGCAGGGGAAACGAGGATGAGGAAAAATTGTCTTCAGATGTCAGGAGGATAGTGGAGCAGTACGCAAAAATCTTCGGGCATCTTCCATACAAAAGATATGTCTTCATCTATCACCTTGTTTCAGAGGAAGACCAGTCTGGCGGACTGGAGCATCTGAATTCAACCACCATAGATATAGATCGGTTCACATTTTCACCATTCGATAAGTACAAGCATTTCCTTTCCGTCACATCTCACGAGTTTTTCCACCTGTGGAACGTGAAGAGGATAAGGCCCGTTGAACTTGGCCCGTTCAATTACAAGGAGGAGAACTATACAACACTGCTGTGGATAGCCGAGGGCTTCACCAATTTCTATGGATACCACGTCCTGCTGAGGGCAGGACTCATTGACCAGAAGGAATACTTCAGGTATCTGGCGGAGAATATGAGATATCATGATTTTCTCCCGGGATCAAGAAACACATCGGCATCTGAGTCGTCCTTTGATGCGTGGATCAAGCTTTACCGCCCGACTCCCAATAATATAAACAGCTACATATCGTATTACCTGAAGGGTGAACTTCTTGGCTTTGTACTGGATTCCATGATTATTGATGCAACCCATGGTGCAAAGTCTCTGGACGACATGTACAGGTCCCTTATGGATAAATACAACAAGGACGGAAAGGGATATACCGAGAAGGACATAATTGCAACACTAAAGGATGTTACCGGCAAGGATTTCTCGGAATTCTTCTCCAAGTATGTTCGGGAGCCTGGAATAATAGAATTCCAGGATTACCTGAAGCCACTTGGCTATTCGCTCAGGAAGGGCTACAGGAAGGTGGATGGTGTTGAACCATCCAGCAAAGCTTACCTGGGGCTCATAGTCAGAACAAATGGAGGCAGGTTCGTGGTTGATTCCGTTGTGGAAGGGAGCCCTGCATATGAGGCTGGGATCAATCCGAAAGATGAAATCCTGGCTGTTGACAATTTCAGGTTCACAGACGTCTTCCTGAAGGAGATGAAGGAGGAAGTAAAGCGCCTTAAGATGGACAATCTGGCCGCATTCCATCCTGGACAGAATGTTACCGTTACCTTCTTCAGACGCGGGCTTATATACACCGTGCCCGTGAAACTTTCCGGCGCCCCGTATGAATATTACGAGATTGCTGAAAGCGAGCAGGTCCCTGCAGGAGCTGAAACACTGAGAGGAAAGTTTTTGACAGGGTAAGGGCAGGCCGGAATTGAAATATTGAAAGAACGGGGCTTCGACCATGGCCGCTCATGGCATTTCATATCTCGAAGACCATCCATATTAGCTACATACTTTTTATATAGGGATGGAATGATAGCAATTATGCTGCTAATCCTTGAGGAATATTTCAAAGATCACCCTATCAAGAGAAAAGTTGTGGAAGGCGTCTTTAACCGTGGTATTTCCATCAGGGATGGCAAATTTTACGTTGACGGGATCGAGGTTTCAATAAGTGAGGTCGCCAAGACCCTTGGTGTCAATCGCCGCACCGTTTACGACACAATAAAAATCATTGAATCCAAGCCCGAGATAAAGGAGCTCATGGGCAGGTTGAAGCCCATACCTGACATGGGAAGCATTGCGCCCCTCATGGGACATCAGACCGTCATTTTGAGGATAGCCCCGGGATATTTCGGCACTGTTCTTCCTGAGTTTCTTTCCACCGTTAAAAAGTATGGCTGCTACCTGAAAGAAATTGAGGGCAGGAATTTTGAGAAGGAGGATGTGTACATCAGGGCAATAATCTACCACACAGTTCCTCCCAGGACTTTTGCCGCTCTTTCCGAGATAGACGGTGTCAGGAAGGTCACGGTTGAAACGTCGGAAGATCTTGATCTGGAGCCCATTTGCAGCAAGTGCGAGGTCAAGTATTGCACCACTAAGCTTTCCACCAGCCTGTTTGTTGATGAAACAGAGGAGTGAGTTCCTTCCCAGAGATAGCTCTTGAAACCTCTTAACCACTATTCGCAATGTTTATATACAATTTTTAATAATTGTTTTCGTGGATGATCGCAGGGCAGCAGTCTTGAGAAAAGTGTTCCAGATTTTGCTCAGGGAGGGATTCAACGTCTCCGATCCAAATCTGGGCAACCTTCTGAGTTTCGATCTCATAGCCAAGAGAGACAGACTACGGCTTATCATCAAGATCCTGCAGAACATTGACACATTCAAGAGCCCCAATGCTCTTGAGATGATACGAATATCAAAACTGACCGACGGCACTCCCCTGGTAATTGGAGAGAAGGCTGGATCGGGTGCCCTTGAGAGGGGGGTCATATACTACCGCCACAGCATTCCAATTCTTTCTGCTGAGAGTTTCAGCGATTATGTGGATGGAGACCGGCCATGCATATCTTCAGGTCCCGGCGGTTTCTATGTGTCCATAGATGGTGAACTGCTGCACAGAAGACGGGAGGAACTGGGTTATTCCATCGGATATCTCTCCAACAAGATTGGGGTCTCAAGGAGATCCATATCGCTTTATGAAAGTGGTAGTGCAGTGACTGTGGATGTTTTCCTGAAGCTTGAAGAGATACTAAGGGAAGACCTCAGGAAGTCCATAAACCTCATGGAGATATCAGATTCTCTCCAGATGCCATCCGAGGAAGGTGAGATCACAAATGAATTCCTCCGTGAAGTTCTGGAGATAATGATAGGAAATGGCTTCGATTTCCACGCCATGAGGAGAGCGCCCTTTGATGCAATCACAAAGGAATCAATGAGGGAATTTCTTCTTGTTGGTCTTCTTGAAACCCTCAACGGCAAGAGGGAGCGTATCGAGGCGCTGAGAAACGTCAGTGCAATATTTGAGAATGATGCTTTCCTGGTGAGCAGGACGAGCACGGAACGCGAGAACATAGCAGGATGCCCGGTAATAAGCGTAAGTGAGCTCAGGGGCATTTCCGAGAAGGAGCAACTGCAGAGAATTATTGAGAAGAGGAAAACCTCCTGATGTACAGGGAATTCAGGAACCCGGAAAACCACAGGAATATCAGGGTCTATTCCGGGGTGAAGGGCCTGATATCGCATGGTGATGATTTAAAATCAGTGCTCAACACAATGAACCCTGAAATCATACTTGTTACCATTGCCCCGTCGGAGGTGGAGGGGCTGAGAGAATTTCTCAAGGACCCATTTGAGATGAACCTGTCTGATTATGAGATAATCTACGGGATCAGGCTTAGAAAATACGGTGAGGTCATGACACCTCCACCCATATACATAGAAGTGATCAATTATTCTGAGAAAAGCGGCAGCCGGGTCATTGGAATTGACATGGATGATGAAACCTACAATTCAGCTTATACCCAGAACATCAGGTCCTTTGACCTCCTCAGGGATTCCATGAGAAAGAAGAGAGTGCTCAATGCAGATTACCACGATACCAATGAATATGAATTTGCGGAGGCGTGGGCTGAGAAACAGAAAGCCATCAGGGGAAGGAAGAAGCTTGAACAGATGCGAATTGATTTCATAGCGGGAAAGGTCAAGGAGTTTGTGATGCAGAATTATGTGGAGAACCATATCATAGTGTGTGATCATGAATTTTACAACGGCATCAGGGATGTGCTTGTCTCAATGGGCTATGCCCTGGCAGGTCCTGATCAGGCAACGTAACCGTCAAAGATGATGTAAATTTCGCTGCTGGAATCCCGGGAAGCAGAAACTTTTGTTGTTCTTGAGTTCCTGAAGTGCTTCTTCCACTGGTTGACAAACTGTACTGTCAGGTCTCCCTGGAACTGCTTGAGAAGCACAAATCCGCCATTTTCCAGAAATCTGCCAACCAGATTCATCACGGACTGGCACAGCAGATACGAAGAAGCGTGATCCCTGTCGTGTATGCCACTGGTATGGATCATGGCATCCGAAACAATTCCCTGAAAGTGCTTTATGCCAGCACCCTGCATTATTTCCCCGATTCTCTCAACCGTCCTGGGGTCTTCTATCTTCCCTTTGACGAATATTACGTTGTCCAGGGGTTCCATCTGGTTGATGTCCACCGAAATCACGGGATTTCTTGTTATGCTGGTGATTATCTGTGACCATCCACCCGGGGATGAACCCACCTCAAGCACGTACTGCCCTTGCCTGAGAAGATCAAACTTGGTCTGAATCTCCATGAGCTTGAAAGCAGCACGGCTCCTGTACCGTTCCTTTTTTGCAAGATAATAATATTTATCCCTGTGATCGGGCATGCCGGGATTATTCTCCAATAAACTTCCTGTACTGGGCGGCATCCATGGAATCAGCAAGCTTCCCGGTTACCTTCATCTTGACCATCCAGCTTGAATAGCAGTCCTTGTTCACTGCCTCAGGTGAATCTGTAAGGGTTGAGTTCACGTCTGTGACCTCACCATCTGCCGGACTGTAAACATCCTCTGCTGACTTTACGGATTCGATGGTCAGGAGTGCATCTCCCGCCTTCTTCCTGGTGCCCTTGGACGGCAGATCTATGTACACTATATCAGTAAGCTGGTTCTGTGCATAGTCGCTTATGCCCATTGTCAGAGTATCTCCCTCTATCCTATACCACTCGTGTGTCTTGGTGTACTTCAGGCCATCGGGAATCTTTGTCATGCTCCCATGATCGCGGTGAAATATATAATCCATGGCTCATCATCCTCAGTTCACTTTTTTTCATTAATGATATAAATTCTGTCCCACGATGAATTTATGAAGTAAAATAATATCATTCATATTATTATGCCTAGACCGCAAAATACGCTTTTCTTGCTCAATAACAAAGCCTATATACTTTTGATTCATTATAAATTGAGGTGAGGGAATTGAGAATCCTTTGCGATAAATGTGGCGGCTCAGGCTGGGTCAGGGACGAAAATGGCGTTCTTGATGTCTGCGATAAATGCTGGGGGCTGGGTTATGTGGAAACTACCGGAGAAAACCGGCAGGAAACTCAGCTGCGTGTAGCCATGAGCAGGAATTCCATAATCTCAATACTGGCCGGGATGGGAATATACTATGCAATCGTATTTTTCCTCACAAGGAACCTCAAGCTGAATTTTCTCTACACCTTTCTGCTCATATTCTTCGGCTACTATGCCGGAATAATAGCCAACAGCATATACCTGCACCTTCATGAGAGGCATCTCAGGAGCGAAAAACACTCCCGGTCCTCTTAGGAACGGGGAGGATGTGAATGACCACATGAGAGTTTTTGTTGGCTCCAAAGTGACCAGATTCGATGGCCTTAATGAACTTTTTAAGGATATCAGGCGCATTCCGGGGTCCAAACCGGTAAATACTCCAGAACTTCACCTTACCTTTGTTTTTCTTGGAGAAACTGATCCAGCCTCTGTTGACCGCATTTCAAGCCGGATCCGCTCCGTGGAACTTCATCGGTTCACCGTGAAGATTGAGGGCCTTTCGGCTTTCCCTTCGCCAGCTTCTGCAGGAGTTCTTTACCTCAACCTTGAAGATTCCCCTGAGATCAGGTACAACCATCGGGTGCTTGATGCTGCCCTTACCGGCTTCACCAAGGAAAACAGGAAATTTGTCCCCCATATAACAGTGTCAAGATTCCGTGATCCTGTTAACGTAAAGGATCTTGAGAGAAAATATGCTCACATTCAATGGAAAGAGGAAATCAGGAGTATTTTTCTTTACAGGAGCATACTGAAGCCCGAGGGGCCGGTATACGATCCCCTGGAAGAATTTCAGTTGAAGTAGGTGGTTTTGTCCGAGTCGTCAGCTTTCTTTCCGGCCGTGAGCAGTTCCTCGTCACCAAATTCTATTGCAATAAGTCCGGAAACAGGTATGAGCCTGAGGACATTCTTCCCATTTTCAGCCTCAATCCTGAAACATACAGCGCCCTCTTCTCCAAGCAGTGTGTAGCCAACAAATTCGCCCATGGTCTCCATGGGCTCATCCTTTCCGCTGTTTGAAATGACCCTGTACTTGCCGCCCTTTTTAATCTCAATCATATCCATATTCATCAACAACTCTGCAATCCGGGAAAGATTTGTTTTAGCCACGTTCCCCTCGTCGCGCAATTTGGCACTCAGTAAAAAACTTTATGTTTTGCCACGGCCGATTTCCGCCCTGGAAAGGCGCCAGATGTGTTCCACTGTTTTCCTGTAATTTTCGAGCGCCATCTTCACATTGACCTCGACCCAGTTCCATGCTTTCATGATATCCCCGGAACGCATCCTGTACTTCTTTGTCTTGCCTTCCTGTATCTCTTCCAGTATATCCATGGACTTGAGCTTGTTCAGATGCCTGTAAAGAGTGGTGCGGCTTGTCTTTAGATACGTGAGGAGATCTTCGCCTGTCCAGTATCTCTCAGGATTCATAAGGAAACACTCCTTGAAAAGCCTGAAATATGCGGACTGTGAAATTGCCTGGAAATCCGTGCCCGGATTCAGCCGGGGTATGTAACCGATATCCGATAGAAAATACGCTATGTTCTTGTCTATGTTCTCATCCATAACCCTGGTTGGAGTTGATACCACTGTCATCTTGAACATTTTAACAAAGGGCCAAATGTTTGAAACTAATAAATTTATAGCTGGGATCGACCCTTATATGATCGACAAACATGGCGGGGTTGTGATTTAAAGAGTGTGTATTATGGTGAACAGCCCGCTTGTAATGAATTCTATGGCTATTGATGCCAGCAGTAGACCCATTATCCTGGATATTATGAGAGATCCCGTCTTTCCCAGGCGGTTGAACAGGGGATTTGACAGCCTGAGAATTATGTACGATATCAACAGTACAGTGATGACAGCAAGTATCACGGCTATTCTTTCGGATATGAAATACTGGGGTGAATTGAAATATATCATTGCCGTGGTTATGGTTCCCGGGCCGGCAAGTAGCGGAGTGCCTATTGGGACAATTCCTACAGCTTCCTTGTCCATGCTTTCCTGCGTTTCCTGAGGCGTCAGTTTGGTGTTTGATATTTTTCCCTGGAGCATGTCGAATGCAACCTTGAAGAGGAGAATCCCTCCTGCGACCTTAAAGTCGGAAATGTCTATGCCCAGAACCAGGAATATGTAAACACCCACAAACATGAAGCCAAGAATCATGCCGGAGGCGACCATGATGCTCTTGGATATGACCCTGCTCTTTTCGCCCGCCGTATATCCATCAGTGAGAACCATGAGTGTTGGCACAGCACCTATGGGGTTCAGGATTGCGAATACTGTAGCCACAATGGACAGGTAGAATACTATGATGTTCAGCAACAGAAGCGTCATAGCAAATCCCTGTTAAATGTTTTTATCTGTGCAGGTGAAGTCAGAACTATTGCATGACATTATATTAATACCTGATAAATATGGGAGCAGAATGGTCAATGCCAATTTCCTGAAGAGAATCATGGTTGTGGGCGAAAGGAATCAGCTGCAGAATCTCACTCAGTATGTGGACCTGGCTGAGAAATCTTCA
>JAMCUV010000112.1 GCA_023379345.1 Thermoplasmatota archaeon | reverse complement strand
ATAATCGCCCTTTCCATAAGTGCACGATTTATCAGTCAGAACATTGATTGCATACTGCCACAATAATGATTTAAAAGCACTAATGATACGCAACCAGGATGACAGGTATCGTTGTTTTTGCCTCAGGAAAGGGCACAACACTTCAGGCCATAATTGATGCGGTAAGGGAACACAGGATAATGGCCCCCATATCTGCAGTCATATCGGATCATGAGGATTCAGGTGCCATTGAGCGGGGCAGAATATCCGGAATAAAGACAGCTTTTATGGACCCCTCATGGGGAAAGGAGAGATTTTATGCCGGGATAATGCAGGAACTGGAAAGGATCGATCCAGAAATAATAGTGCTGGCTGGATTCATGAGGATTATTCCCACTGAAATTCTTCTCAATTTCATGGCACCTGTGATCAACCTTCATCCCTCTCTTCTTCCCTGCTTTGGTGGTAAGGGCATGTATGGAATGCACGTGCACAGTAAGGTTATAGAGAGTGGCGCCAGATATTCAGGATGCACTGTTCATTTTGTAACGCCAGATGTTGATGCCGGCCCCATAATTGTCCAGAAAGTTGTAGAAGTGCTGGACAACGATACACCGGAAAGCCTGGCAGACAGGATCAGGCCACTGGAACATGAGGCTGTTGTTGAGGCCATTCAGCTTGTTCTCTCAAAGAATTATACTATTTCCGGAAAAAGAGTTATTAGGAAAGGATGAAATAAAAAAATGGTTTTATGGATTCTGGATCTTTTAATCCAGTATCCTCAGGCCAGGACAAACTTGTATCCGTATTCTATGATTCCGGATTCACCCTCCTGGGCAACCCTTCTGAATACCGACGTGACTCTTTTTCCCATTTCCACTTCCCCTGGATCACTGTCAACTATCTGGCCTGTAACAGAGGGGCCGTCATCCAGCCTTATTATTGCGATTATATAGGGCCTCTGCCTGGTGAAGGCCGGTGGAACGTCGTGCACCACACTGAAGGATTCTATTGTCCCGTTTCCAGAAAGCGTGTAATCCTTCATCTTGCCGATGGATTCCCTGTGACAGATGGGGCATACGTCACGTGGCGGGAAGAATATCCTCTTGCAGTTCCCGCACTGATTCCCCATTAGCCTGTATCTGTGAACCGATTCTCTCCAGAACCTCGAAACCTCTCCCATTATTCACCACCCACTATATGTACAACAGACATGGAACCTGTGCCGGCCATGCTGTGCAGAAGGGCGTATTTCGCACCCTTAACCTGCCTTTCTCCACATTTGTTCTTCAGCTGCCTGTAGGCTTCAACAAACTGCCCGACTCCTGTGGCTCCGAATGGGTTCCCCTTGGCCTTGAGCCCACCTGAGGGATTCACGGGAATCCTTCCTCCCAGTTTTATGTCATCGAAAACCAGGTCCTTTGCATGCCCTTTCTCTGCGAAACCAAGTTCTTCCAGCTCAATAAGGCCGTAGATGCTGTATGAATCATGCAGCTCCGCAAATGATATGTCGTCAAGCTTCACGTGTGCCTTCTCAAGGGCAGATTTCCCGGCTATCCTGGCTGAATCCAGCGCATAGAGGGATTTCCTGCTGTGGACTGCAAGATAATCCTGGGCATCCGCCGAGCTGGCAATCCTGATGCCGTCAATCTTGTTCTTCTTCACATATTTCTCGGAGGCAAGAAGTATGGCGGCTGCACCGTCACTGACCGGGCTGCAGTCCATCAGGTTGAGCGGTTCCGCAACTGGAGTTGCGCCCATTGCCTGTTCCACGCTGATCTTGTTCTTGAACTGTGCATCCGGGTTCTTTGAGGCATTCAGATGATCGTTGACAGACATCATGGCAAGTGCTTCCTTGTCGACCCCGAAGTCGGCCATGTATTTTCTTGCCGTTATGGCTGCCAATGAAGCTGGAGTTGCACCGAAGAAGGCCTCCCATTCCCTGTCAAGAACCGAGCTTGTGAGATCTATTATCTCTGAGCCGTATACATCCGTCATCTTCTCCACGCCGCCAACCATCACAACATCATATTCCCCTGACTTTATGGCGAGACTGGCCTGCCTCACAGCAGCACCGCCTGATGCTGTGGATGCCTCTACCCTTATTGCAGGAATGTGGTTCTCTGCAATTCCTGAGAAATCAGAAATGAGCGCACCGATATTTTCCTGGCCATTGATTATGCCGGCAAGGCTGTTGCTTCCGTAAAGCACCTGGATATCCCTTGAGAATATGCCGGCGTTCTCGATGGCTTTCAGCCCTGCCTCAACTGCCAGTTCCCTGAGAGATCTCTCCCACAGTTCGCCGAACTTTGTTTCTCCTGCCCCTATTATGTAAACGTCACTCAACGCCTTCACCTACCACTATTTTTTTCTTGAATTTTGCATACATTGCGTAGTCCAGCCACCTGACCTTGCTCAGCATTTCCTTTATTGTTGGTGCGGCCTGCCTGTCCATCTCCTCTATTGCATCTGTCACAGTGAGGTCGAACGCATCAGACCCTGCACCTGAACCAAATGACGTTGCCAGTATCCTGTCACCAGGTTTTGCGATATCAAGTACCGCTGAAAGACCGGTCATCATGGAAGCAGAATAGGTGTTCCCAATGACTGGGGTCAGAAGCCCGTCCTTTATCTGGGATTCCGTGAATCCAAGGGTCTTGGCCGCTCTTGAAGGGAATTTTCCGTTGGGCTGGTGGAATACAGCATAATCGTAATCAACGGGCTCGGTTTTCATTCTCTCCATCATCATCCTGGCTGCAGAAAGCGTATGCCTGAAATATGCAGGCTCTCCGGTGAATCTCTCTCCGTGGCTTGGATAGGGCTGGCCCTCCCTTCTCCAGAAATCCGGAGTATCGGAAGTGACCGAAAGAGTGCTGTTAATCTCAGCAATGACCTTTTCCTTGCCAACCACAAAGGCAGTTCCTCCGGCAGATGCCGTATATTCAAGGACATCACCTGGTGCCCCCTGTGATGTGTCAGCACCTATTGCCATTCCGTACTTGATCATGGAGGAATCCACCATTGCCTTGACGTTCTGAACACCGGCAGTGCCTGCCTTGCACGCAAATTCATAATCCGCGGCAAACAGTGAGAAGTCAACGCCAAGTGCCGATGCAACTATGGTTGCAGTGGGCTTCACGGCATATGGGTGGGATTCCGAGCCTACGTAAATGGCCCCAATATCCTTGGGATCAATATTCTTCCTTTTCATGGCATTTCTGGCAGCCTCCACCGATATGGTTGCAACATCCTCATCGGGGGCTGGCACAGATTTGCTCAATATGTATATGCCGTTTTTAAGGGCATCCACGTCCTCTCCCCATACCCTGGCTATTTCCTCAGGTTTTATCCTGAACCGGGGGATGTAGGAGCCGTATGTGACTATTCCAGACATCAGTACACCGAAGTTGTGAGTGTGTGCATATATATAAAAATTCACGAAACACGATTCAGCGTTTGCCGATTTTCCACTGTGATCTCTCCTGCAATCCGGGCAGACCTTCCTGACAGGAAAAACTGAATAATACTGTCAGATGCAATAATATTTATATGCTTTTTCACTAACCAATTTCATAAAGGTGAAATAATGGCCGATGTTAGCCTCAATCCCAACGAAAAGAAAGTCTATGATGCCGTAAAGAAACTTGGTGCAATTTCTGAGGACAAGGTCAAATCTGCTGATGACATTATGAAAGCTGCAGGTGTGGGAAAGGCCATTGTGACTTCAGCGCTCCAGACACTGGCAACCAAGGGATATGTCAAGAGGGTTGCCAGAGCGAAAAGTGCCGGGTATTACGTTCTTAAGTAATTATCTGGGTTGTATCTTGATACAATTAGATACTTTTATATTTTAAGTTTGCATCTTTTATTTGCGTCGAGGACGTATGTAGGTATATGGTCAGATGGGAACCATACATCAAAGGCTATATACTCGCCTTGACTTGATATGGTGATATCGATCATGACCACTCTGGTTCTGAACATAGACAGGGATAACGACTTCGGGGAGAAGGCTGGACTAGAGGGTCCCATAGTGGGTTATGAAGCATGCTACGCGGCTGCGCTCAAGCTGATCACCATTGATCCTGAGGATTCGGATGCCAATGCGCTTTTTGGAGCCATAAGGCATTATGAGGAACTGCTCAGGCAGGGACAGAGCGCACAGATTGCCCTTGTTACTGGAGATATGGATGTTGGGCAGGTTTCCGATGAGAGAATCGGGAGCCAGCTGGATCTACTTCTTTCCAACAGCGATTATGATGACGTTATCCTTGTGACGGACGGGGCGGAGGATGACTACATTGTTCCCCTCATCATATCAAGGAAAAGAATCCGCTATGTGAAACACATCATCGTGCGTCACAACCAGAACATAGAATCAATGTACTATTACATAGTGAAGGCACTGAAGGACAAGAAACTCATAAACAAATTCATCATACCCCTGGGGCTTGTTTTCCTGACTTACGGTATTGTCTCACTGGGCTTCATCATCTATGGCGCCCTTGTGAGCAGGTCACTTACTGTTGACCCGAGCCTGGGCGCCGTGACCTTTGTGACCATTGTCCTTGGAGCCTACCTTGTGGAAAGGGGATTCGAGCTTGGAAGGATATTCGTGGGTATGCTGAAGTCTGTGAGAGAGTATGCCCAGGAGACACGGATCATTTTCCTGTCGTATGTCATAGCCGCAAGCCTTGTTTTTGTTGGAATTGCATCAAGCTACGTCATAACAAGGAGCACAATGAAGAACCCCGTGGATGGTGCCCTGATCTTCCTTTCAATGTTCACATGGTGGATATACGGAGCTTTCTTTGCCAGGGAAGGCGGATCAGCCGTGGAGATGTACATAAACAACAACCGCACTGGAATATTCAGGACCCTTTACGGTCTCATGTTCTCCCTATCTGTTGCATTCATCGTTTATGGAATGATAAACTACATCAGGTACATCCTTGCATTCATACCGTTCTCTTCTGCAATCATAAGCATATTCTTCCTGGTGCTGGGACTCATCATAGCAATGCTCTCTTCCATGGTGCACAGATACTTCGCAGACAGAGGAGAGATTACGGAACTGAAGCCCGCATCCAACAGCACCTCAACCTCAACAGTAAACAATGCCCCTGATCACAAATGACCCCTGAACTCTGGAATTCCTATTATTCAAGAATCTCAGCAGATCTTGGTTTTTCAATGCAGGACGATTACAGGAGTTCCCTTCTGCTTTCCGGGATACTTGGAGACCGTTCACGGCTTTCCCTTCTTCATGATTATTCAGCGGCAAGCATCATGGTTGTGGGAAACGCAGCTTCAATGCCTGATGACCTTGCCAGGATGCACGGCGACCTGGCCATAGTGGCTGATTCTGCCCTGCCATCCTATATGGATATGATGTCCTACCCGGAAATTGTGGTAACAGACCTGGATGGCAATATCAGGAAAATAGAGGAGGCCTCTGCAGGTGGAAGCCTTCTGGTGGTGCATGCACATGGTGATAACATGGACCTGATTCGGGAGAACCAGCAACTTCTCAGCGGCAGGGTGCTGGGAACCACGCAGAATGCTCCGCTGTGGAACATATACAACTTCCATGGCTTCACCGATGGCGATCGGGCTGCTTTCCTGGCTGATTACCTTGGCGCTGAAACCATTCTGCTGGCGGGCTTTGACTTCCACAACCCGAATCTGAAGCCGGGCCAGGACAGGGACAGGAAGATGAAGAAACTCAAATGGGCCAGGATGCTCCTTCAGGAGTTAGCAATTGAACGGGGGAAGACACTGCCGGATACGGGCGGCCTCATAATCTGACAATCCAGCCGTCCGTATACTCCAGTGCAAAATCAGCAGAATCCAGCTGAAGGCAGGCCTCAATGTCCGGACCTCCCAACATGAGCCGCAGCCTTGCTGCACCCTTTGATTGCCTTACCCTGTCTGCGTATATTTTGAAATCAGGATTGGATCCCTCAAGCATTCCCCTGAGATATTCGCCGAAGATCTGATCCTCATCGGCGGGTCCATCCGGCCTACCTGATAGGATTATGTCCACGTTGTCTTCCGAGGAAAGCGCCTCTGCGATTGCGCCCGCGTTGATGAATGAACCTATGAGTATGCGTCCTGTTCCGGCAATTTTCCCGAGCACCCTGGTTCCATTCGTGGAGGTGAATACAATGGTCTTCCCGCTCACATCTGCCTTCATGAGTTCCACGGGGGAGTTGTTGTAGTCGAATCCGGGTATGCGAAGCCCGAATCTTTCACCCACAAGAACGTAGCTAGTATTAAGGCGCTTCAGCCTCCTTGCCTCCCTGATTGAATCTGTTGGCAGAATTCTGGCTGCTCCACGGGCCATAAGCACCGGCATGGAGGATGTGGACCTGAATATATCAACAAGCACCTTGGTGGATTTGTCAAAGTTCTGGGTGCGGCGACCCTCAATAATACGGACAGTCAACGTTGCATTATGCTCCTGACTCTAAATATTCTTTGCTGCAGGCATGATCTGGATACGCGCCATACCACCTTCACTACCCTCCGGACGAAGGACACACGATGATTGCTTCGGGAAAACCCTGGAGAATTATCTGAATTGAATTATGATATCTCTGGATGGAAAAACATTTTTTGGAACCGGGTTCCATATCACTGCTTCAGGAATATGATTTCTTCTTCTGGTCTTCATCCGCCATGAGGATTCCCATGAAAATCGAGATGGTGATCCAGACTATTGCGATTATGAGCAGCAGTATGCTTGGCTCTATGAATATTGAAATTATTAATAAAATTGCGGGGATGTAATATTTTAACATGCCCCAAAAATAGCTGTAGTAGTCCATTCAGTGCCCTTATCCGAAAAGTGAGCTGAGACCTGCAAGAGCGT
>JAMCUV010000111.1 GCA_023379345.1 Thermoplasmatota archaeon | reverse complement strand
ATGACGGGGAGATCCAGGTCCTGACAACAGAAGATCAGGCCTACGGCCTGGTAACATCGCTTCTTGCCAGCCACATCAGGTTCAATGTGCAGGAAATCTCCCTCAACACCATATTCGAATCCCTTGTTCAGGGTGGTGTCAATGGTGAATAGGAATGTTGGGAGCCAGATATACGCGTCAATCCTTGTAAATTCCATTTATGCCATGGTAAATTATCCTGTGACCCTGATAAATACCCTGCTGGCACCGCTGTCAATACTGGCTGTGGTGACATTTGCAAGCCACGGGACACTCCTGCCGGTGGCTGCAGAGGGGGCGCTTATAATGAACATGGTATCAAGCGGGACATCCATGCAGGGCGACCTGTCTCATCTGAAGAATGACATGAGGCTTCAGGACATGGTGGTAAGTTCGCCCACAGGACCCGGCATATACATAATGGGGATGGCCCTTTCTGAGATAGTATATTCCATACCCACACTGGCAGTTCTCGTGGTGTTCAACATACTCTTCGTCCATCTCACGGCATTCGGGTCAGTGATCCTTTTCCTGGACATGGCCACAATATTCACCTTTTCCGTGTCCCTTGGATTCCTTCTCTCCACGCTGTCATCAGATATTGTGCAGAGCTGGGCGTTCTCAGGCATACTGTCGCCAATACTTACCACAATTCCTCCCGTATACTACCCCATATCCTACATACCGCTCCCCTTCAGGTATCTTGCCTACATATCACCCACAACTTATTCTGCGCAGATTGCCCAGAATGCGGCTCACTTCATATCCATCTCCCCCGAGGTTCAGGGGGTTTACTGGGCAGTTCTTTTGTCCCTGACCATGGCACTGAGCTACCTGGCATTGAAAAGATCAAGGTGGAGGGATGTTTGACGCGTGAATCCCATGCTCCCGTGGCAGGATTAATCAAACATCTACCTAAGATTAATCAGTAACATCATACTCATGCAATTATGCCATCCGACTCACCTACCAGGAATCAGTTAAATTTCATAAGCAGGCTCCTAGGCGAGAATCCAGACCGGAAAAAGGCCATGGAAAAATTTCTGTCGGAGTCAGGAAAAAAATCAACGGAAGAACTCAGCGTTCCCGAAGCCTCAAAGCTCATAGATGAGCTGCGAAAGATAGTTCCAAAGGGGGAAGAGGGCAAGGCGACAGGAAAACCTCTTGCAACCGGAAAGCAGATCGCTTTTCTCACGAACCTGCAGAACTCCGAACAGAGAATAGCCGCCGCCAGGGAATTCCTGAAGGCTCATGGAAAAGATTCCCTGAATATTCTGAACATGGATG
The DNA here is from genome assembly GCA_023379345.1 of Thermoplasmatota archaeon. Lineage (GTDB taxonomy): Archaea > Thermoplasmatota > Thermoplasmata > Thermoplasmatales > Thermoplasmataceae > UBA509. The sequence goes on along the minus strand of JAMCUV010000111.1, from coordinate 2,384 downwards.
AGGCATCGGAGCTCATTGAAAAGCTCAAATCCATGGCGGTTGAAAAGGGTGCGGACAACTCCGGAATCCCTGTTAGCCAGAAGCAGATAAAGTTCATAGAGAGTCTCCAGAAGTCAGACGACAAGAAAGAGATTGCACGCCTCTTCATGAGCAAACTGAAGAAGAAAACTGTGGATGAGCTGAACCGGAAGGAAGCCAGCCAGCTCATCGACCTGTTGAAGTGACACCCTATATCAGGTTCTCCGGCGCATCACTGCATATACAGCAATGGACCCAATGGCAGCTCCACCAATCAGTGACATGGCAATATATGCAGTCAGGTCAGCTCCAGCGGATGTCTTAACAAATGTAACTGCGACAGTACCATTCCCGTCATCTATGTACAGGTATCCAGACTGTACCGCCCGGTATCCAGCAACAGGCACTATGGAATATGAATAATTACCGTTTTCAAATCCATATATAGCCATTGTGCTGTTTGTTGTGGAAAAGGTCTGCTGGCCTATCTGGATTTTCCACATTGTCCCACCTGCCAGTCCGCTTTCTGAAAATATTACAGTGAAATTGCCCGATATGCTCGCCGGAAGCCTGCTGTATGTGAGAGTAACGTTCCCAGGGGTGTTAAGCGGACCAAGATCAACTGGGGCAGAATAATATCCGGAAACCGACTGGGGAATAATCTCGTATGCCTGACCGGCAGGGAGAAACATGGATATGTTGTCCGAGGACAGTTCAAATCCTTCACCTGCAGCTGGTACAGAGAAGCCCCACGGAGTTCCAGTCGGGAGACCCTGCTCTTTAACGGTGAGATTCAGGTACTCCTCATACCTGAGGGTAATGTTCATCACCGGTCCCAGGGCCTGGAAAGATCCAGAGGTGAGAAGGAGTTTTCCCATGTAGGTTGACGGCACAAATTCTACCTGAGGGCTCACAAGGGCAAATCCTGAAAGAAAATAGGTTCCATTGGGCAGGTATACTGTATGCTGCTGTCCATAGTTTATGCTGTAGATGGCATTGTTTATGTCAAAATAGGTCTCAGTACCTAATGGGAGCCCCAAGGCTGAGACGTTTGTGGCATAGGACGGCAGAAGCAGGGGATTATAGCTGTAGCCATCATTAATGCTGCCGTTGAAAATCCCCTGGCCGTTGAAAACAAAGCCGACCCCCGATCCGTTGTACGGCACAGTCCCATTTCCAAAGTAGTTGTAGAAGTAATTTCCACCCTGGTATGATGTGTTCAGGATGCTTCCAGAAAGTGTAATGCCATTGAAGTGTGCAATCTCAGTGGAGTTTTCCCTTGTAATGTTGAACCTGTCGGTGTAGGTGGCATTACCGCCAGTGTAGATATTGGCTCCCCTTCCGCTTATGCTCACCAGTGGAATGGTGGACGTGAACGCATTGTTGTAAATGGTGTTGCCGGAGCTTTCAACAACAAGGCCTATGGGAGCATATCCGTAATAGTCGCCCGCATAGACGTAGGGGTAGTTTGAGAATGTGTTATTCCACACATAGTTATCAGACACCGTGGAGTTCCGGTTATAGATCAGGATTCCTGATCCCTGGCTCTCCACGCTGTTCCTCTCAATGAGGGAATGTGTCGTGTTCCACAGCACAAGGGAAGCAACAGGCGGAACGTTGTCCAGTGTGAAGTTATTATACACTATGGTGCTGAACCACCCCGAAATGGTTGAGTTCGACATTGTTACATTTGATGTTCCATAGAAAACCTCAGGTAGGAAGTTCACAGTTGACACATCAAACTCCTGTGTGAGTGATGCCAGGTCAGTGAGCGGGAGTGAAACCTCAAATGGCGAATTTCCTTGAGCAGTGCGGAAGCCGTCGTACAGGGTATAATTTGTGGTGTTTGCCTGGATTATGCCGTAGAATACAGGATAGAGATAATCATTCACCCTGCTGAAGACAGGACTGAGTTGTGCCTGCGCAGAGATGCCATCTGCTGCCAGTGCCCGCGGCCCGAGTATTACGAACGGGTTCGAAGCAGTGCCGTTGCCAGCATAACTGAGGCTCCTCAACTGAGCATTGCTGAATGAATATAGCGGTGTGTATATTCCCCGTGAGGAATTGGCTACCAGTGAGATGGTTCCAGCATTATGCGCATTTCCAGAGGAAAGGTTCATGCCATTCACAAAGGATGGATTATGGTAGCTCAGCAGGAATTCCATGGAATAATTTCCTGGAGAGAGCTGGTAATTGAAATTGCCGTCTGTGCTTGCTGGAGCCCATTCTGCAGTGGCATTATTCATCACCCCAGAATCGCTCACCATCACAAAGGCATTTGACGGTTCAACCCTGCCCTGGATAGAAACCTTGCCCGGATCATTGGAAATATTCCAGAGTCCCTCCACAAAGGATGGTCCAGTTGA
>JAMCUV010000110.1 GCA_023379345.1 Thermoplasmatota archaeon | reverse complement strand
GGCACCAGTCCCATTGTTTTAGCAATAGAGTGAAGTCCATCGAATCGTCTGTGGTACATGAAATACTTTGCAACCGTGCACCAAGAGCCTGGCAAAGATAGGTGACAATCTCAAAAGGAGGTCTAAGAGTTGCCACCCTATGAAGCGGGAATCTCATAGCCTTCAGGGTGGAGAGGATGTCAGCAAAACAGGATTCACGGAATAATGAAATAATCCGTAGTGGATCAACTTCAAAAGAATTGGTTATTGGCAGGAAACCCATCTCATAATAGTGAAGAATATATATCCATGTCTAATGAACCCCCATGGATAGTTCACTAAGAGTCGTTTCTAAGGAAAAAGACTCAATAACCCTTGAAATGCTAAACTACGACAATACAATCCTCAGGCCGCTTATCGATGAGATATTAAGAGATGAACAGGTTGCAGAGGCAAGGTATTACATAAAACACCCCATAATAGATACCCCGAAAATATTCGTGCGCGTGAAGACAGGCAAGCCACAGGCTGCTGTAAAGAGGTCCATCAAGAGGCTCAGCAAGATTTATGAGAATCTTGACATGGATATTTCAAAGGAAATTAAGCGCCTTAAAGAATCCAGTTAAGTTAGAATAGAATATCCATGGGAGAGATTTTTGTCCTTGAGTACTCTCAGGATATACCTGAAGCATCACTTTACGAGATCGAAAATTTCTGTGCCATTTCTGGCTCGGATCTTATATACGCCGAAAATGGGATTGCATTGATATCCGGATCTGCATCCAATATGTCGGATTCAGCCTTTGTAAAAAGAATCGCAAGAGTGATTGAGATAAAGGATAGACAGGAATCCATTTCGGGTGAATCCCTGCCAACTGGAAAATTTTATGTCCGTTTTCTGGATGGGTCCACTTGCCACGATTCGTCGCTCGAACCATATTTAGGTCAAATACTGGGGGGAAGAGGCCGCATTTCTTTTGCATCCCCTGACTTCATAGTGAGGGTTTACCACCTTGAGAAGTGGTACGTTTCGATTGAAACATTCTCCGGTAACAGCGGCCAGTTCGAGAACAGGCGAGCCCCTAGAAGGCCTTTCTTTTCACCCATATCAATGCACCCACGGATAGCCAGGTTCCTCGTGAATGTGTCCAATGCACCGAGGAACGGAACCATTCTTGATCCGTTCTGCGGAACAGGCGGCATACTTATGGAAGCAGGTTCAACTGGAAGACACGTTGTGGGAATAGACATGTCGCTCCAGATGACTGCCGGTGCAAAACTGAATCTCAAATACTTCGGAATTCGTGACTTCAGAATAATAACAGGGAACTTTCTTGAGGTGGAGATTCCCGACAATATTGACTCTGTTGTAACTGATCTCCCATATGGCCGTAATTCCCCAATGCACAGGCAGGATATTCTGGAACTTTACAGGAAAAGCATGGAGAAATTTGGCCAAATCCTGAAACGTGGGTCCCGCTGCGTTATAGCCGTTTCGGATCTCCAGATGCTGCCTAGGGCCCTGCCATATTTCAAGATTCTTAAGGTGATAGATAACAGGATACACAAGTCCCTGACAAGGCATTATATCATTATGGAGAAACAATAGACCTATGAATCAGCTGTATTTATATAGAAGAACAAATTCACTAGTAAGATGTCCTCACATTCCACTTCAAGTCTTAATAGGCATGATCCCATTGGGATAGAGATGGAGCATAGCAGGCAACGTGCCCTCGCAAGAGATCGCGTAAATATGGCTCAGATGGCTGGCAAGTTTCTTGAGATCTCTCAACAGCTTGAACAGTATAAAGACCTGTACGTGAGACAGAGGGCTGAAATGGAAAACTATGCCCGTGCAAGAGACCGCGAAATGGATCAGATAAAGAAAAACGCCGGGAAGGATATTATTAAAAGTATTCTTCCCATTCTGGATACTATGGACGCAGCCATGCTGAACTCAAAGGACAGCACACAGATAAAGCCACTGAGGGACCAGATGATAAAGATACTTTCATCCTATGGCTTTTCTGAAATTCAAAGCAAAGGCAAAAAATTTGATCCATTTATGCATGAGGTAATTGCAGTCTCGCCTTCCGAAGAGGATGGGATAGTCCTTGAAGAGGTTCAGAGAGGATATAAACTCAACAATGAGGTAATACGGACTTCAAAAGTGATAGTTGGAAAAAGGTGATGAATTATGTCAAAAATAATAGGAATTGATCTTGGAACAAGCAACTCTGCAGCAGCAGTGGTAATTTCAGGCAAGCCAACAATTATTCCCAGTGCGGAAGGCGTTTCAATAGGCGGGAAGTCATTCCCAAGCTATGTTGCTTTCACAAAAGATGGGCAACTGCTTGTGGGCGAACCTGCTAAACGGCAGGCACTGCTGAACCCGGAGGGTACAATATACGCTGCAAAGAGAAAAATGGGTACGGACTTCAAATTCAAGGTGATGGGAAAGGAGTACACTCCGCAACAGGTCTCCGCCTTCATTCTCCAGAAGATAAAGAGGGATGCCGAAGCCTTCCTCGGGGAAGAGATAAAGGAAGCCGTGATTACGGTTCCAGCTTATTTCAACGATAACCAGAGGCAGGCAACAAAGGATGCCGGATTAATTGCTGGCCTTGACGTCAAGCGAATAATAAACGAGCCCACAGCGGCTTCACTGGCTTATGGAATTGATAAGTTGAACCAGTCGCAGAAAATACTTGTCTTCGACCTTGGGGGAGGAACCCTGGATGTCACAATAATGGATTTCGGCGAAGGCGTATTCGAAGTCGTATCAACATCAGGCGACACCAGTCTGGGTGGAACTGACATGGACGAAGCCATCATAAAATTCCTTGTTGAGGATTTCAAGAGCAGGGAAGGAGTGGATTTGTCCAAGGACAAGAACGCATACATCAGGCTCAAGGATGCCGCTGAGAAAGCAAAAATTGAACTCTCATCAACAATGTCCACGGACATCAGCCTGCCATATATAACTGCCACACAGGATGGTCCTAAACACCTGAACTATACCCTTACCCGGTCAAAATTCGAGGAGCTCATTGAACCCATTGTCAACCGCTGCAAAACCCCACTGGACAAAGCTCTTGAAGGAGGAAAGATGAGCAAATCGGATGTCACCAAAATCATCCTTGTGGGAGGACCCACCAGAATACCTATGGTGAGAAAGTTTGTGGAGGATTATTTCGGCCGGAAGGCAGAGGGCGGCGTGGATCCAATGGAGTGCGTTGCCATTGGTGCGTCAATCCAGGGGGCAGTCCTTTCCGGCGAGATAAAGGATATAGTTCTTCTGGACGTTACTCCGCTGACACTTGGCATTGAAACACTTGGTGGTGTTACCACCCCCATAATTCCTGCCAACACAACAATTCCTACAAAAAAATCCCAGGTCTTCACAACTGCAGCTGATATGCAGACGGCAGTGACAATCCACATTGTACAGGGCGAGAGGCCAATGGCAGCGGACAATGTTTCACTTGGAATGTTCAACCTTGTGGGAATTCCGCCTGCACCAAGAGGCATTCCTCAGATTGAGGTAACATTTGATATCGACGCCAACGGAATACTGCATGTTTCTGCTGTGGACAAGGGTTCAGGCAAGAGCCAGAGCATCTCAATAAGTGCTACAAACAAGCTGTCCAAGGAAGAGATCGAGAAAATGAAGAAACAGGCTGAGGAGTTTGCGGAACAGGACAGGCAGAAGAAAGAAGAAGTGGAGAAGCTAAACGCCGCGGAAACCCTCAGCTATACAATTGAGAAAACCATAAACGAGGCCGGCAACAAGATAGATGAAGCCGCAAAGAAGGATATGCAGGAAGACCTCAAACAGTTCAAGGAAGCCATTTCCAAGAAGGATATCGCAAAGGTAGACGAACTCTCAGAGAAGCTATCCAAGAAGATCCAGGACATAGGTGCCAAAATGTACCAGACACAGGATGCAACCGGATCCGCAGGGGCAGAACAGCAGACTGAGCAGACATCCGGAACAGGTCAAGCCTCAGATGAAGGCAAAACAGTTGATGCCGACTTCAAGGAAAAATAAGCTGAGGGAGGAAGCCGGCATAGATGGCTAAGGACTATTATGAAATACTGGGCGTCAGCAAGGATGCAACGCCTGACGAAATAAAGAAAGCATTCAGAAATCTTGCCAAGAAATACCATCCCGATGCCAATCCGGATAATAAGGCACAGGCTGAGGAGAAATTCAAGGAAATCAGCGAAGCCTATGAGGTTCTGTCTGACGAACAGAAGAGGAGAATGTATGATCAGACTGGCCACGTGGAATTTGGTTCAGGAGGAAGCAACTTCACCTGGCAGGATTTCTCACATTTCAACGACTTCAGTGATCTGGGGGACATATTCAACAGGATTTTTGGGGGGAACTTCGGTTTTGGGAATTCTGACAGCTTTTTCTCGGGTTTTCAGGGTGATCGTGGGGAGAACCTTGATCTCTTAACCAATCTCCGAATCTCCTTGGAAGATGTGTACTACGGCGCCAAGAAGACCATCAAGTACAGGCGCAATGCTGAATGCCAGACATGCCATGGCACAGGTTCCAAGGATGGAAAGCTGGTTACGTGCAAGGACTGCAATGGAACAGGGCAACAGCGGGTAGTTCAGGGACAGGGGTTCTTCCGGATGGTCACTGTCACAACGTGCAAGACCTGTGGGGGAAGAGGAAAGGTACCGTCTGTGGTATGCCCTGATTGCCATGGAACCGGGTCGGTTCCCGTGACTGAGAATCTGGAGATCACAGTTCCAAAAGGTGCCCCGGACAGGTTGAGGCTGAGAATAAAGGGAAAGGGGCAATCTCACTTCGGCAGGACAGGGGATCTATATGTTGTGCTCAACGTGGAGGAAACCCCTGACATGAAGCGGATAAATGACGATATCTACATTGTTGAGGAGATAAGTTTTCCCGAAGCTGCCCTGGGCGCTGAGAAGGAAATTAAGCTTTTCCGTGAAACGCTCACGCTCAAGATTCCAGCGGGAACGCAGCCAGGAGAGGTGCTGCGCATTAAGGGCGCAGGTTTCCAGCACATGAACGGCAGAGGATCAGGAGACGTCCTGGTGGAGATCAGGGTAGCTGTACCGAAGCACCTGAGCCAGTCCCAGAGGGAACTCATCGAAAAATTGATGGACGAACCTGCCAAAAAGCATTCCTGGCTTAGATCGTAATAACTTAGCAGCTTAAAGGTCAACACCGAAAAATATTTCACATGACTAAGCTATAGATTATGGTGAAGATACTAATAGCATTCGACAACTCTGAAGCCTCCAAGAAGGCTCTGGCATTTGGGCTCAAGATGAAACCGATCGCTGACGAATTTATAATCTGCTATGTGGCTCCACTCATAGTCGGTGCAGGACCGAATTTCGATGCCTATGTCCCCCCTTCAATGTATGAGCGAAACGACGCCACGTCTGAAGCCATACTGAATGCGGCGAAGGACCTGCTGGAAAACCAGAATGTAAACGCAACTTTCCTTAAGCTGGACGCTCCGGGAGAACAGATAGCCAGATCCATGACCGGAGCTGCACTTGAGCGTGGAGTGGATCTGATAATCACCGGTACGAGAAAACTTTCCGGACTCAGCAAGGTGCTGTTGGGTTCAGTGAGTTCCGAAATTATCAAGCTGAGCCAGATTCCTGTCCTGGTTGTGCCGCCATAATCGAAGTAGAATACAGCCAAACTTCCTGTCAGACTCCGTCGTGACGGTGGTTGTAGGCCTACCACTGCAACAATGGAGCCAAGTCATAATGGTTTTATATGCCTGCGCCATCACATGAAACCTATGGGAAGCATAAGACCATCAAACATAAAACGGATCGCCGAAGACCTTGTTAACAAGAATCCGGGGGTTTTCAATACGGACTTCAACCAGAACAGGGGCCTTATAAAGAATTCAACCAATGACGTGTCAAAAAGAACACTTAACCTGGTAGCTGGATATGTAACCAGATACGTTATAAAGAAAGAGACCAGAACCAAGAAGGAGATAGAGGAAGGCACCATAGTCAGCTGATTCGTCTATTTCGGAAACATATTATTTATTCTGCCAATACTCCATAGATAGATATGGAGAAGGTTTATGTAATTTCATATAAGAGAACTCCCATAGGCAAGTTTGGGAAATCTCTTGCCGGTGTGGCTGCTCCTGAACTGGGATCACGTGCAGTGTCTGCTGTTGTCGCTGATTCCGGGCTCAAGCCAAGTAACATTGAGGAAGTTATAATGGGAAATGTTATTGGGGCTGGAGTTGGCCAGAATCCTGCAGGACAGGCATCAACTCTCGCCGGTCTCCCCGATGGCGTGATAAAATATACGGTTAATACGGTCTGTGCCTCAGGAATGCTTGCCGTGGAGTCCGGATCTCGTGAAATAATGCTTGGAGAAAAAGATATTGTTGTGGCTGGCGGAATGGAGAGCATGAGCGGGACACCACTCCTGATGCCATCCTACACCAGATGGGGAGTGAAACAGCTTCTGAACAGGGACCTTAAGATTGAGGATTCCATGCTCCTGGACGGCCTCATTGATGCATTCTATCATGAACACATGGGCTACTCTGCAGAACAGTCCGCCAGAAAATTCGGCATAACCAGGAATGAGGCTGACGAATTTGCCCTGAGAAGCCAGGAACTTGCAAAAAAAGCCTGGGACCGGGGTGAGTTCCAGAAAGAAACCATCAAGATGCCCGAACTGTCTGTGGATGAAGGCATCAGGAAAACCACCATGGAATCGCTTGGGGCACTGAATTCAGCATTTGCAAAGAACGGAGTCCTGACGGCTGGAAACTCATCCCAGCTGAGCGACGGTGCATCCGCGCTTCTTCTTGCATCTGAGAAGGCAGTCAGGGAATACGGGTTGAAGCCGGTAGCCGAAATAACGGGTTTCACGCAGGCATCGCTTAATCCCAGGGATTTTGTGGAGGCGCCAATTCCAGCCACACGAGCACTGCTCAAGAAACTTGGGAAGGATATATCATATTTTGACCTCGTGGAGCACAACGAGGCATTCTCAGTTGCATCGCTGGTTGTGAGGAAAGAGCTGAACATAGACATTGACAGATTCAATGTCAACGGAGGGGCAACAGCAATAGGCCACCCTCTGGGAAACAGTGGGTCACGTATTATCGTTACACTCATAAATGCCCTTAAGGAGAGAAAACTGACGCATGGACTGGCAACAATATGCCATGGGGGCGGAGGAGCACACTCGCTCTCCCTGGAGATGGTTGAATGAAGGTAACAGTCATCGGTGCCGGCACCATGGGTCGCGGCATAGCACAGGTTTTTGCGCAGGCCGGAAACAGTGTCATACTGACAGATATCTATCCCAAGGCACTGGAAGACGCCGCTTCCAATATCAGATCATCCCTTGAGAGGCTTTTCCGCAAGGGAGAGATTAAGGAGAATATTGACACCATCATGCAGCGAATCACTTCAACTCAGGAACTCTCGGCAGGATCTGATTCGGATATGTTTGTGGAAGCAGTCATAGAAAAGGTGGAAACCAAGGAATCGCTGCTCGCCCAGATAAGTCAGATTGCAAGAAGAGATGCCATAATAGGCACAAACACTTCATCAATATCAATTAACCAGCTTTCAAGCTTTGTAACTTACCCGGAAAGATTCATCGGGATACATTTCTTCAATCCGGTGCCGGTTATGAAGCTTGTGGAAATAGTGAAGGGAGAAAGGACCCCTGAGAGCCTTGTGAGAAAGACATTTGAGATAGTCAAGGCCCTGGGCAAGGACCCGGTTATTTCCCAGGATTTTCCGGGGTTCATATCCAACAGGGTACTTATGCCCATGATAAGGGAAGCGATTCTTGTACTTGAGGAAGGAATAGCCACAAAGAATGACATAGACAAGACAATGAAGCTGGGAATGAACCATCCAATGGGGCCGCTTGAGCTGGCGGATTTCATTGGTCTGGATGTAACGCTTGACATAATGGAGGTCCTGTACCATGAATACGGAGATCCCAGGTTCAAGCCCCCGGTAACCCTGAGGAATCTGGTGAACGCCAGAAAACTTGGAAGGAAAACAAGCGAGGGATTTTACAAATATTAGGTGATAAACATGGAATACAGAGAGATAAGCATAGATGATACTGATGAGGTAAGGACAGTCACAATAAAGAGGGATAACCCTCTGAATCCCATAACCATAGATCTTCTTTCCGAAATCCAGGAAGCAGTCAATAATTCCGGCGAAAGGATCATAATAATAACAGGATCCAACAAGGCGTTCTCTGCCGGCGCTGATATCAAGGGATTCATGGACATAGATTCAAGGAAGGCCTACAGCTTCGCGATGAAGGGTCATGAGATAATGAATTTTTTCAACTCCTACCCAAGGCCCATAATTGCAGCCATCCACGGCTTTGCACTGGGCGGAGGTTTCGAACTTGCACTGGCATGTGATATGAGAGTAGCGCATCCTTCCACCGTCTTCGGATTGCCTGAGGTCACACTGGGTATTCTTCCGGGCTTTGGGGGAACACAGCGCCTTACCAGGATTGTGGGCGAAACAAGGGCAATGGACCTCATAGGGAGAGGTCTCAGGTTCAACGCACAGGAAGCCCTGTCAATGGGAGTTGTGAATTACATCGCTGAGGATTACAAGCAGAAGGCCATGGAAATCGCAATGGATTTTGCTGCAAAGCCAGTACAGTCCCTTAAGTTCATAAAACACCTTGTCAGGTCAAGGCCGGACGACATGTACACCATGGAGGCAGAATACTTCGCAAGGGCATTCGATCACCCTGACCGGAGGGAGGGAATCTCAGCATTTCTGGAGAAAAGACCTGCAAGATTCACGAAACGTAAACAATGATTCTCAAATATTTCCGGCCCCACCTTTATCTTTTTATCGAACA
>JAMCUV010000109.1 GCA_023379345.1 Thermoplasmatota archaeon | reverse complement strand
TGGGTCTGCCCGGATTTGGACCGGAGTTTCCAACTCCCGAAGCTGGAAGGATACCAGGCTACCCCACAGACCCATTCCCGAGAACATGGCAAGCGTGGATATTTCATTTTCCCTGATCCGTCAGGCAAGGGTCACCCGGATGAGATTATCATATTAAGACTTTGTGCACGTTTAAGGGCATTTCATTCGGTTTACAACCTTCATTCACACAAATTCAATATCATTTTGACATTTTATCGACATATGCCGAAAGCAGACATTAACAGAAATGGAAGAGCTTAAATATTGTACAAAATAAAGAGAATTAGGAGTCGGAATGGTCGTGAGTTCCTTTGTAATCCCAGATGGGGCAGGAACTGCACGATTAACATGGGTGTGTTGTGATGGAAAAAGAAAAGGTAAAATCTGTCGAAGAGTGGATCGAGAGCGTTGCGGACCTGGTTACCCCAGAGAAGGTGGTATTCTGTGATGGCACTGAAAGAGAATATAAATCCATAATCAGAGAGATGCTTTCAAGCAATGAACTCATTGAGCTCAATCAGGATACATACCCTGGCTGTTACCTCTCCAGAAGCGATCCGCGTGACGTTGCCAGGACGGAGAAGGCGACATTCATTGTATCACAGGACAGCAAGCAGGTCGGGCCACTTAACAATCATATGTCCATAGGAGAATCCAACAGGATTATTGACAGGCTGTTGAAGAATTCAATGAAGGGGAGAACCATGTATGTGGTTCCCTACATAATGGGACCTGAAGACTCACCCTATGCCGAGGTGGGAATTGAAGTTACGGACAGCCCTTATGTTGTTGCGAATATGTACATCATGACCAGAATGGGGCAGGCTGCTCTCCAGAAGATAAGTGAACGTGGAGATTACATAAGAAGCATCCATGCTTCCCGAGATCTTGACCCTGAAAACCGCTATATTCTCCATTTTCCCTGGGAAAGGCCCAATGTGGATGCGCATATAGTAAGCATCAATTCTGCCTACGGGGGAAATGCTCTGCTTAGCAAGAAATGCCACGCCCTCAGGATTGCTTCTGTTGAAGCCCGTCAACAGGGCTGGATGGCTGAGCACATGCTTATTCTTGAGGTCCAGAATCCAGAAGGCAGGAAGTACTATTTCCTTGCCGCATTTCCAAGTGCAAGCGGGAAGACAAACCTTGCAATGATCAATCCTCCAGCGGAGTATGCAAGGAAGGGTTGGAAGACGCGGCTCATAGGAGATGATATTGCATGGATACATCTTGGCAAAGATGGACGGCTTTACGCAATGAATCCGGAAAATGGATTTTTCGGTGTGGTACCGGGGACAAACAGTAAGACGAACCCCAATGCAATGAAGTCCATAACCCATGACACAATATTTACGAATGTGGCTATAACGGATAAGAAAGAGCCGTGGTGGGAAGGCTTGCCTGACACAGGGGGAATAATTACTGACTGGCAGGGAAGGAAATTCACCAGAGAACCGGGTACCAAGGCTGCACATCCAAATTCCCGTTTCACAACACCTTTGACAAATTACCCTGACCTTTCCAGGGAAGTCAACAACCCCGAGGGTGTTCCGGTGACAGGAATAATATTTGGAGGGAGGCGTGGAGACACTGTTCCCCTTGTATATCAGGCCTTTGACTGGATTCACGGCGTGTTCCTGGGAGCAACCATGGGAGTTGAGCAGACAGCTGCTGCTGAAGGCAAAGTTGGAGAGATCAGGAGAGACCCCATGGCCATGAGACCATTCTGCGGGTACAACATTTCAGACTATTTCCAGCACTGGATCGAGATTGGAAGCCGGGCCAACCATCTTCCAGGAATCTTCTATGTAAACTGGTTCAGGAGGGACGGCAGGGGATCGTTCATATGGCCAGGGTTCGGTGAGAATCTGAGGGTGATTGAGTGGATGATAAACAGGCAGGAAAACAGGGCAGGTGCAATCAAGACGGAAATCGGTTACGTTCCTGACGATGATCTAAACCTGAATGGAATGGAGCTCCCAGATGATCACAGGAAACTCCTGTTCAAAATCGACAGAAACGAATGGAAGAAAGAGGTATCGGAAATTGGGGATTATCTTAATTCACTTGGGCCCGAACTTCCGAAGAAAATCATGGAACAATATACAATGCTCAGGAACAGGTTCCAGTTTTCCTGAGACAAAAACTACATTTCTGTTAGAACATCAGTAGGACCTTGAACCGCCGTAGGTGCGGTTTCCGGGTCTTCTTCTGTTATTGCTGTAACCTGGTCTGCTGCCCATATTCCTTCTGGGTCTCTGGCCACCGCGCATGCCCATTGAAATGCTGTCACTGATGTGGGCAAAAGGCTCCTGGTCCAGTTCTATCCTGCTCATGTGGATCTTCACGTTTTTCTCTATGTTCTTTATGAGGTTCATCTCATCATCATAAACGATGCTGAAGGCTGTTCCATTCTTGCCCATCCTTGCAGACCTGCCAACCCTGTGCACGTAAACCTCAGGTTCCCCGGGAAGATCAAAGTTGATTACATCCGATACGTCGTCTATGTCAAGTCCCCTTGCTGCCACGTTTGTAGCAACCAGGAACTGTGCACTCTTGCGGAACTGTTCAAGGGAATGCTCTCTCTGTGCCTGTGTCAGATCGCCATGCATAACCATTGCAGAATAGCCCTGCTTCACCAGTATCTTGTATATGTAATCAGCACCCCTCTTGGTCTCAGAGAAAATTATGGATTTCGGAGGCTTGTATTCATTCAGGTATGCCAGCAGCGTCGCAATCTTGGAATGATCAGCAGAGAATGCATAGCTGTGCGATATTGTGTTCACTGTCAGAACTTTTTCCTCGCCGACCTTGATAAACTCGGGCTCATGCATATGTTTCTTTGCCAGTTTCAGGATCCTTTCCTGCACTGTTGCCGAGAAAAGCATTGTCTGCCTTGTTGCCGGTGTCTTGGAAAGGATGTATTCAACATCCTCAATAAAGCCCAGATCAAACATTATATCAGCTTCATCAAGGACAACAAACCGAACTCTTGAGAGGTCCAGTTCTCCTCTTTTCATGAGATCAATAAGCCTGCCAGGTGTTCCAATTATGATGTTTGTTCCCCTGTGTATGTTCTGGATCTGCCTTTCAATGCTTACCTTTCCGTAAACAACAGTTGATCTTATGCCGGATGACATGCCCATCTGTGATGCAACCTCATAAACCTGCAGTGCAAGTTCTCTGGTGGGGGCAACAATCAATGCTGCGTTTCTGTCTTTCTTCTCAAGCTTCTGAATGATAGGGATCAGGAATGCACCCGTCTTCCCGGTGCCGGTCTTGGATCTGACAACCATGTCAGTTCCTTCCAGTGCCAGAGGAATAGCTTTCTCCTGGACTTCAGTAGCTTCATCAAAACCTATTTTGTGCAGTGAATTTAAAAGTTCACTTCTCAGCTGGAATTCTTCGAATTTTGTCATTTTAACACTCTTGCGTTGCGAACTCAGAAAAATTAAATGTTTCCTGCGTTATCGTCGGTTACTATATTCAGCACGAGTATATAAAAATAAGTTAGCCTGTGCGGACATGAACGCAAATATATTGTAACGCAAAATTGCAATGGTTCTCATTTTGACTTCCTGTTCCTCATGTTTTTCCCACAATTGCGGTCTGTGGTGTCCATGGCTGACCTGCCCATAAATGGAATTGCCTGTTGTAACATCAGCAGACACCTTATGGGCATTTTTCTCATGGAAGCTGACAACATCCTTAAAAAGGGTGCCCAGTTCCCGCATCATGGCAGAATTCAAATGCTTTGTGTGTGCTAAGCCAGTTAAAACAGGTGAAAAATTCACGTTCACCAAGGAA
This sequence comes from Thermoplasmatota archaeon, assembly GCA_023379345.1. Taxonomy (GTDB): domain Archaea; phylum Thermoplasmatota; class Thermoplasmata; order Thermoplasmatales; family Thermoplasmataceae; genus UBA509. The sequence goes on along the minus strand of JAMCUV010000109.1, from coordinate 316 downwards.
GGATCGGTTCACTTCGACTGTTTTGTATCAAAGCGAAGGAAAGAGGTGTCACCGGAAAAACAGGAGGACCTGAGGATCATGGCAAACATACTGGACAGTGAACTGCAGCACCTGCTGAATATCCTTGCGCTGCAGAATACACCGGATTCGGTGAAGGAAAAGGTCCGGGTCAAATACAAGGATATTGAGAAGGCAGCCGGCGAAACAACAAGAATGATCTCGGAACTCTGAAAATCACCGGGACTCCTTTATCATGAAATAGGGGTTCTTTTTCTCCCCCTGATCATATACTATCTTGTTTGAGGTCTCAAGTGCC
>JAMCUV010000108.1 GCA_023379345.1 Thermoplasmatota archaeon | reverse complement strand
GGTGCCGCTCATACCCTCAAGTACTTTTTTCAGTTTCTCCTCAGGTGTGTATACCCTGTTTGCTGCCATTTATAAGGCAAGGAACAGCATGGATCATAATTAATTTCGTATTTTGTCCAGAGATGCGTGAAACATTTCAATTTCAATGGATTCCTCCAGGATTTGGCCATGGGTTTATGGCGCTAAAAGATTCCCATGTGATGTACAAGGTCACAAATGAATACAACAAGGAGTATGATTCCGGAATAGTGTGGAATGATCTGGATATTGGAATAGAATGACCTGATATTTCGCTAATAATTTCTGATAAAGACAGAAAGCTTATGACGTACAAGCAGTATGCAGAAGAAACGAGTGTGAACAGGTGGTGAAACTTCTAGTTACTGGTGGGTTAGGATTCATAGGATCAAATTTCATCAATTACTGGCATTCCAATCATCCTAAAGACTATATTGTTAATGTTGACAAGTTGACGTATGCCGCTAATTTTGACAACATCAACGAACCCAATATCGACAATTATAGATTCGTGAAGGCAGACATAAATGACAGGAAGGTAATGGAAGAAGTAATATCAGCTTCGGACACCGTAATCAACTTCGCGGCTGAATCACACGTTGACACCTCCATAGTCTCACCAGAGGAATTCCTAAAATCAAATTACATGGGTGTATTCAATATACCTGAACTGGTACGAAAGTACGATAAGAGATTTCATCAAGTCTCCACAGATGAAGTTTATGGTTCACTGTCACTTAATGCTCTGGATCGTTTTGATGAAAATTCTTGCTACAATCCTGAAAACCCATACTCATCAACAAAAGCTTCTGCAGATCTCCTCGTAAGGTCTTATGCTAACACCTACGGGATAAAGGCAACAATAACAAACTGCAGCAACAATTTCGGACCCAACCAGCATCCAGAGAAGCTTATTCCGAAAACTATTTTAAATGCCCTCTCAAACCAGAGAATACCAATATACGGCAGTGGGAAACAGGTGAGGGACAGGATATACGTGGAGGATCACTGCAGGGCTCTTGATTTGATTATTCATAACGGCCGGATAGGTGAAACCTATCTCGTAAGCGCAGAAAATAAAATGAGCAACATTGATGTTGTCAACAGAATCCTGGGCATTCTCGATAAAAGAGGTAACCTGATCGAACATGTGTAATCGCCGGTTGATTTTTGTGCATTTTCGCCGGAATAAAATTGACCCCCATCGCCGGTTTAATTTTGACCCCTGTCCATGTCTGGACAGTGGTCTTAGTTGTACGGGCTGGAGGTGTGGAGAATGATACGCAACATGAGGGAGAAGGGAATGAGCATAAAGTCCATAGCCAGGGAACTCAGCATATCAAGGAACAGCGTGAGAAAGTATCTAAAATCAGAACCGAAGAACAAGCAGAACAGGAAGAGGGGATCAAAGCTTGATCCATACAGGGAGAAGATCAGGGAACTGATCAATAAGCACAATCTCTCCTCCGTCAGGATACTGGAGGAGATCAGGAAGATGGGATACGATGGGGGATACACAATACTGAAGGAATACTGCCATGAACTGCGAAAGGATCGGAGGATACAGGCAGTATACCGCTACGAAACAGATCCGGGAAAACAGTCACAGGTTGATTTCGGTGAGTTTGGGTACATAGATATTGATGGAAAGCACAGAAAACTCTACGCCTTTTCCACGATACTTGGATATTCCCGTATGCGTTATGTGGAATTCACCACAGACATATCCACCGAGAACGTCATAAGGATGCATATCAATGCATTCTCATTCTATGGAGGATTCACCGATACAATCCTATACGACAACATGAAGCAGGTTGTTATCGACAGAAAACTGAAAGCCTCAGAATCCAGATTCAATCCGAAATTCATGGACTTCGCAGAGTACTATGGTATTGTGATAAGATTATGCTATCCATACAGGCCGGAAACAAAGGGGAAGATCGAGAACACAATAAAGTATGTGAGAAACAACTTCTGGTCTGGCCGAACATTTGAGTCGCTATCAGACATCAATGTGCAGTGCCGGGAATGGCTTAAGAAGGTCAATTCCCAGATACATGGAACAACGCATGAGGTACCCCTGCAGAGATTGAAGGATGAAACTCTCAATCCGCTATCATCGGTACCGGCATACATGACAAGGAAGGAGGAGATCAGGAAGGTCTCAAGGGACTGCTATGTTTCGTATAAGGGGAACAGGTATTCCGTTCCCTGGAAATATGCAGGCAGGGAATGCAGGATCATTGAGGAATCAGCACTGGTGAAAATAGAGATCGATTCCAGCATTGTTGCTGAACATTCCCTGATACCCGGAACAGGAAGGATATCAAGGAAGAAGGAGCATTTTGAAGGCCTTCTCAAGGCAATACGTGAAGAGAATTCCGCAGTGTACGGGCAGATGGTGGAAACACGCGACCTGAAGAGATACGAGGAGGTGTCATGATGGATTCATACGGGAGGGTTCATGAATACCTCAGCAGGCTGGGCATGTCAACAATGGAAAGCATCATTGATTCATACCTTGAAACATCCCATGACAGGCCGGTCATGGACATACTGGATCATCTCCTCTCCGAAGAGCTGAAGCACAAGCTTTCAAGGAAGACGGAGAACATGCTGAACTGGTCCGGTTTTCCATTCCGGAAGACAGTGGATGATTTCGATTTCTCCTTCCAGCCCTCCATTGACAGATCGGTGATTGATGATCTCATGACATTGCGGTATATACACAACACCGAGAACGTTGTCTTCCTGGGGCCTCCGGGCGTGGGGAAGACACACCTGTCCATTGCACTTGGAATGCGCGCAATCATGTCCGATATTCCGGTATATTACACATCCGCCATGAAGCTTGTGCAGACACTTAAGAGAGACTATGATCTGAAAAGGCTGGAATACAGGATAAAGACATATTCCAGGTTCAGGCTGATGATAGTGGACGAGATCGGTTACCTGCCATTGACAAGGGAGGAATCCAACCTGTTCTTCCAGTTCGTGTCGTCCAGGTACGAGAAGAGATCCACGATCTACACAAGCAACAAGTCATTCAGCGAATGGGGCGAGATACTTGGGGATTCGGTGATGGCTTCAGCAGTCCTTGACAGGATACTGCACCACTGCACTGTCATCAACATCAAGGGCGAGTCATACAGGCTGAAGGACAGGAAGAAGAACTCACTGCCAACAATGAGGAAGGAGTGAAAAAGCAATGAAAGCTATATATAAGGGGGGTCAATTTCAAACCGGCGATTTTGCACAAATCTTGACCGGCGTTTACACTACGAATGTGTATCTGCGGAGCATGTTCAGAACCTCATTTACCTCGCTGGTCCTGATCCCATCGTGTTTCCGCTTTCTATTGAGTTTCTCTAAGATTTTCTCATCTTCCGGATCCCCGGATTCCA
>JAMCUV010000107.1 GCA_023379345.1 Thermoplasmatota archaeon | reverse complement strand
AAGTGTCTTCCCGTCAGCTTCGCATTATCCAGAGAATCGATTTCTGTCATTTGTACCTACCACTTATTTAAAAATTAACGAATGAAGTATATATTTAGATATTTCCGAACAGGTACACCAATATACACTGGATACTTAAAATGTGAACAGTCTCATCCAATGGATGACGTCCCTTGGATGAGCACAAGGAGCATGGCACAAGTCCCTGGTACTGCTTTATGTGTGCTGGACTCTCTCAATGAAAAGGAATGGCATTGGCATTTGTGGCTTACTACACCAGTCCGGATATACCATAATAAACAACTTATGTCTCATGCATTCTGATGCAATATCCCCGTGGAATAATACCCGCAATCCCGGCCATATTCAGCGATGCTGATGAGCTTCTGTCGGATGAGGTGGAAAATGTGATCTCGTTCCTGGGGAGCGTGGGGTGCCAGGGAATAGCACTGAACCTCATAGGTGGCGAATTCTACAAGCTCAGTGATCATGAGTGGCAGGAAATGGTAAGGACGGGGGTTGAGAATGCCAGGGGTGGAATGCTTGTATGCTCCGGGATTTCTGCTCCGGGGACGACAGAAGCATGCCGCATGGCAAAGATTGCCCAGGACATTGGCATGGGTTGCCTCATTGTCATGCCGCCATACTATAATCCATTAGGTGGTTACAGCAGGCGGGCAGTCATCGATCATTTCAGCAGTATTGCAAGATGTACCGATCTTCCATTTGTCATGCAGGATTTCAATTTTGGCATTCCCTTGGAGATCCTTGCCAGATTACGGAAAGAATTTTCAAATTTTGCGGGATTGAAAATTGAGGGGGCGCGGCCAGCACAGATAGAAAAGAGGATCAGGACTGTGAGGATTGAGCTTGGCAATGAATTCAGCATCCTTGGAGGAATGCTTGGCGTGAATCTCCGGAATGAGATTATCTCCGGTTCCTCAGGATCCATTCCCGGATCATCGCTTGCAGACTTCATTACTGAAGAATATGCCTCCGCTTTAAAGGGCAGCGCAGAAAACCAGATTCACGGGGGATTGCTGGAGAAGATACTGAAGACGGAGTCACGGAAATTGAAATATTTTGTCTATATCGAAAAGGCAATCCTGAAGCATAGGGGGATAATTGAGCATACTGGATGCAGGAAGCCCTACGATTATCCAGGAAGGAAAATGATGGAGAGGATAATTGCTGACGTGGACAGCCTGGTTTCCAGTTGACTAAAACTCCAGCCCATCAATCTCGGGATCGTATGCCGAGAGGAATGTGCCTTTTCCCCTGAATCTTGAATATGTGTCCAGGCATTCCAGGGTGTTTTCAGCTATTCCTATGGGTATGTTTGCTTCCAGGTTCCTCCTCTTGAATGAGCAATCCGAGAAAATGACATTGCCTGATCTGGTAGAAATCTGGAAAGCCAGTGAGGAACGATGGTGGCATCCCACCCACATGACTGTGAGCCCAGGGGCTATGCTGTATGGGAATAAGCTGTCAAACAGGACCACTCGGTTCCATGCATCAAACATCAGGTATTTCAGGTTCTGCTCAGGAATGAACATGTTCCTTGGCTGGTGCTTCCTGACACTAGGCGCAACAATATCTTCTGTCCATCCCTTCCTGTCCATGTATATTTTCGCATTCCTGAACAGCTGGATTCCCCCTGTTGTATAATCCTGCAGCGGGGTGAAGGCTATGCCATTCACTTCAGAAGGTTCCACTCCAAGATGATTCAGCTCTTTACTGATATCACTGGGCTTGAAAATGCAGCGCTCTCCGCCAAAGTCCACCATTGCTTTATTTCTTTCCGTAAGATCTGATGGTAGACCTGTGTTGATGAGGAAATTCATGTTGCTGTTCCTCAACAGTAGCGCATGGAAAGAGAGTTTTTCCCATTCATTCCAGCCCTCCATCCAGTAGACCTCCGGTGCAGGCACTTCGGATTCGCCGGTCTTGATGACGTTGATGCTGAATGTATCATTTTCCGCCGTCATATTCAACTCCAAAGCCGGGTTTTTCTGAAAGTGTAACATAACCATTCTTCGGTTGCGGTATTCCAGTCATGTGCTGTTCCATCCATTCCCTGTACTTGGTGAGAAACTCGGAAAGAGGCGTGATTGCCTGTGGTTCTGATATGATGAAATGCAGGTTGTATACATTTCCTGCGTGTGGAATGACCTGGGCGCCATAGGCTTCGGCCAGGCCCGCTATCTTCTTCATGCTTGTGAGTCCGCCCGTCCACATTGTGTCCGGCTGGAGTATCCGTATGCCTGCATCAAGAAGCTTTTTCATGTCGTGTACATGGTAATGGTGTTCCCCGGCTGATATGGGCGTTTCCACATTCTTGGTGAGTGTCCTGAATGCCTCGAAGTCATCAGGATGGAGCGGCTCCTCGACCCATGCCAGATCATATTTTTCCAGCTTCTTGAGCATTCTCACCGCAAAGTTGTATGTCCACGACATCCATGCATCTGCGGCAAGTTCCACATTGTATCCAACCTGGTCCCTCACTGCCTTGACTAGCTGTTCGTTCTTCTCCATGGCATTTGGATCTGCAGGTCCTGAACTGAAACGCATCTTCATCACTTTGTAGCCCTCGTCAACATACTCCTGGGCTTCCTCCTGCAGTTCCTTCAGGGGAAGCGGGTGAAGGTGGCTTGCATATGCCTTGATCTTATTCCGAGTCCTACCTCCCAGGAGATCATAGACGGGGACTTTCAGGTGCCTGGCATAAAGGTCGTACATCATGAGGTTGATTACACTGATTGCATGCATGGAGACTCCGGCCCTGCCAAGGGGGAGTGAATACCGGTAGAGGAAGTCCCAGGCCATGGCGATCTCGGATGCATCCCAGTTCTCGATCTTCTTGAATAATGTCATGGCGTAATCGGCCACAAGGGAGGATGTGTTGAAGTAGGAACTGGAACCATCGTCTGCAGTCATCCTGAGGATGGCAACATTATCAATCATTGCAGCTTCTGTTGGGGATTTCTCTCCCAGGATGTCCAGATAGTAGTCTGTTGGTTTCACATACGGGTAGAGTGGCTGATTCACCTTGTTCCTTGCTATAATCTCAAGCTTTGAAATCTTCATAACAATCACATAAAAAGATATGAATTAATTTATAACAATATTTCCGGAATGGTTCGGATTATGCTGTTGGTTCCAACTCATAGGGGATGTACTTTTAAGAAAGCAAAGCAATCCCATGTGAGATTATAGGATGTGTTCCAGATAATGCATTCCTTATGAAAACACACCTTTCAACCATATGGGAAAAGTGTCATTATTTTATTTATCATCCGTATCACTAATAATGAGCGCTAAAGTTCATTAAAGACAAAGTTTTGGAGTAGACTATGTTTCAATCTGGGAAAAAAGGA
>JAMCUV010000106.1 GCA_023379345.1 Thermoplasmatota archaeon | reverse complement strand
TATTCGACCACAGCTTCAGCCTCAATTGCAGGAACAGACACGGCAGATAGGAAATATGCCCACGCCATGAAATACCCTGCTAGATTCCCGTGAGAGTACTGCCCATATCTCACAATTGCGCCAGACCTCGGTATCATTGCACCCAGCTCAGCATAGTTCAATGCAATAATGAGCACAATCACACCTCCAATAATCCATGAAAGTATGGCGGCCGGACCCGCAATTGAAGAAGCGGCATACGCTGCAAAGAGCCATCCAGAACCTATTATTCCACCAAGACTGAGGAATAGAAGGTCCCAAGTATTGAGACTCATTCTTAATTTTCGATCAGATCTTTCTGCTATAACTTCTTCTTCAGCCATTAGCCAATACAATGTGCATGGCTATATATATATTTATTCATCATTTGCCCATCATTTGGTCGTAATTTGTTCAATATATTTTTGAAAGGAAATCAGAATATTCTTTATTTCAGGGCTTTGCAACAAACTCAATATATTTCAACTGAAGCGGATGTCATGATTACTCATGTGATGTCAGGACATTTACTTTGATGCATATTTTTGTACAGCGACGAGCTTTCCTGATATTTTTATATAAACTTTGTTCCTCAAATAAGAGTTGTCACTCTTATCTATTGATGGTACATAGACGGAATTGATAAGTATGGAAATGAGCGATAAGACTCTGTTTTCAGTATTAACGGTCGTCGTCATTATAGCAGGTGTAGGTATCGGCCTGGTGATCAGCCACCCGGATATGACCAATTATGCGCCACCTGTTGCAGGTGAAAACAATGGTGTGTATCAACTTACACTTGTCATCACAACAAACAATTACTACAACAGCACCGTGGGAGATCAGCCTGCCTATTATGTCCTGAGCAATGGAACACTCCTCAGTTCCGGAAATATATTGCTTCCTGCCAATTCTCTGGTTGAGGTCACAATCATAAATTATGATAACGGTACCGCCACAGTTCCTGGTCAATATGCCAATGTAACAGGCACGGTCAATGATGAAGTCACCATCGTCAACAACACCCTGATCAATTCAACTTTCCAAAACAATGGGATTTCAATCAGGGGAGCTTGGACCACCACAGGCGTCACTGATTCAGACATTGCCCACACGTTCACCGTGGCAGGCCTGAACCTCAATGTCCCAGTGCTTCCCCAATCTGTGGAACAGTTCTCATTCCACACGGGCGGCCAGAACGTCTACACATGGCAGTGCGAGGCTTCATGCGGTTCCGGACCAACTGGCTGGGCAGGTGCAATGTCAACTGTTGGATGGATGACTGGAACAATAACAGTGCAGTAACTCTTCCTCCAACACCATATTTCACTTTTTTAGGGCTCAATTCATGAAAAAATTTGAAAATTAAAAAAATGGATTATAAAAAGCATATGCCGGAAATGCTCAGAACAATCCAGTTATGGTCCCGTCTTCCGTCAGGTCGACATTGTTTGCTGCAGGCTCAGTTGGGAGTCCTGGCATCGTCATTATGTCGCCCAGCATTGGAACTACAAAACCTGCACCTGACGATACTGAAACTGCCTTCACGTGAATTTTGAAGTTCTTTGGCCATCCAAGAACGTTAGGGTCATCCGTGAGTGAATACTGGTTCTTTGCCATGCATACGTATGCCTGTCCCATCCCTATTTTCTCTATGTTCTTCAGGTCGGTCTCTGCTTTCTTCTCGAAAATTACGTCTGAGGCGCCATACACATTCTTTGCTATGGCTATGATCTTATCCCTGACAGGATCAGATTCCCCATAGGTGCGTTTGATTTCCCCAACAGGCCTGGATAATTTCTCCATGACCTTGCCTGCCATATCAAGCCCGCCCTGGCCTCCCTTGGCAAATACCTCCGACAGGGCCCAGACAACATTGCTTTTCTTCAGTATCTCTTCAAGCTTTGCAATTTCCTTGTCCGTGTCGGTGGGGAAGCGGTTGATTGCCACAACTGGATCAATGCCGAAGTTGCGCAGGATTTCCACATGCTTCAGGACGTTCTGAACACCAGCCTCAACGGCGGCAACGTCCTCCTTCCTGGAGTTGCTCACGCCTGCGTTCAGTTTAATCGACCTTATTGTTGCCACAAGGACCACAGCATCCACTGGGAGGTTGCCTATTCTTGATACCATGTCCAGAAATTTCTCTCCTCCCAGTTCTGAACCGAATCCGGCTTCCGTAACGAGGTAATCCGTAAGGCCCAGAGCCATCCTGTCGGCTATTATGGATGAGGTTCCATGGGCAATATTCCCGAAAGGCCCTATATGCACGAATGCGGGTACGCCTTCTGCAGTCTGCACAAGGTTGGGTTTAAGTGCATCCCTGAGAAGCGCGGCCATGGCACCGTGTGCCTTTATGTCGCCGGCGTAAACGGGTTTTCCATCAAAGCTGTATCCAACAAGTATCCTGGAGAGCCTCTGCTTCAGATCTGAATAGCTGCTGGAAAGTCCCAGTATTGCCATTATCTCCGATGCAGGAGTGATTACGAATTTGTCCTTCATAAGAATTCCAGATTCGCTGCCACCCGAACCCACGATGATGTCCCTGAGTGATCTGTCATTCATGTCAATCGTCCTTGGAAAAGTAACTTTCCTTGGATCGATTCTCATTTTGTTCCCATGATAGATGTGATTGTTGATCATGGCCGATAGAAGATTATGTGCAGCTGAGACTGCCGGAAAATCGCCGGTGAATATGAGATTTATCCTGTCACTTGGCTCCACGGTGGACTTTCCGCCGCCTGTAGCACCGCCCTTTATGCCAAAGCATGGCCCAAGGGATGGTTCCCTGATTGCTATGGCAACTTTCCTGCCCATGATGTTGAGGGCCTGTCCCAGTCCTATGGTTGTGGTTGTTTTCCCCTCTCCTTCCTTGGTTGGATTCATGGCGGTAACCAGGATGAGTTTGCCTCTTGGCCGGTCCTTTACCCTGTTCAGAACATCCAGGCTCACCTTTGCCATGTTGTTTCCATACCTTTCCAGGTCATTCTCTGTTAACCCAAGCTTAGCGGCAACTTTGCCGATATCTAGAAGATTGCTGGTCATAATATATTCATCCCAGTAAAGTAATAGTTAGAACAGTAAAATATGTTTTGACGTTTTTTGCATGGTCTTAATAATCGGAACGAATACACACCCACATGGAACTTAAGAAAGTTGATGTGGAAAACCCTGGACAGAGGTACATCAGCAACTGGATAATCTATTCAGCACTTGGGGAGCCAACAATCAGTGCGGATCACTGGAATCTTAAAATTTCCGGGCTTGTGGGGAAGCCCTATGCCCTCAACCATGAAGAAATCATGAAGATGCCCTGGCTTGAATACATAAGCGATTTCAACTGCGTCACAGCCTGGAGCATACAGAATGTTAAATGGGCTGGGCCCAGCCTTGCGGATATAATAAGAAAAGCAGAGCCATCCCCGGACGCAAAGTGGGTCATGTTCAGGTGTGCAGACGGGTACAGTGCACCTGTGCCCATAGAATATGCACTGAAAGACGATGCAATTATTGCGCTGAGGATGAATGACAAACCACTGATGATCGAGCAGGGATTTCCGGCAAGGCCATTTATGCCTGATCTGTATGGCTGGAAGAGCGCAAAGTGGCTTACAGAAATTGAACTGATTGCAGAGTATGAGGACGGCTACTGGGAACAGTATGGTTATCATGAGAGGGGTCTGGTTGCCGACGGAGAACGGTACACCAACAACACCTGGAGACGGGTGAAGAAAACCGTCACCGGAATGTTCAGGTCCTGAACTCCTGAACAATTTATAATGGCTCGACCCTTGTCCGGAAACTTGAATGGCGGGGCACACCACTGGATATTTGGCCAGAAAGGGTTTCCTGCCGGTCCCCTGTGATGTTTGACAGGGGAATAAGCCCTGAAGGAGTTTTTACTGCAAAAAGTAGATTAGCCTCAAAAATCTCATGGTGCCACAGCCCCGTGGTGTAGTGGCCAAGCATTCCGGACTTTGGATCCGTAGACGGCAGTTCGAATCTGCCCGGGGCTATGGACA
>JAMCUV010000105.1 GCA_023379345.1 Thermoplasmatota archaeon | reverse complement strand
GACTGGTGCCATAAACGATAAAATATTCCATTGCACGAAAAAATACTAATAAGTAGTTACGATGAAAGAGTGACCGAATTGCTTAGTTATGAATCCAGCGGGAATCAGCAAAATGAATACCAGAAGATCAACCATGAAACAAGCGTGACCTGGGTTTGGCAATTCGCTAAAAAGTCAGAGCATATTATTAATTTGCGAGATGGTTTGAATGGCAGTTTCTAAGAAAGTGATAATAATTGGGGATGGAGCAGCCGGCATTATGGCAGCAAACAAATTGAGGTTCCATTCCACTGATAAGGAGCTGGAAATAACGGTTGTAGGCAACAATCCACGACATTTCTACAAGCCGGATGGGGTCTTGATACCGTTTGGATACAAGAATTACAGGAAGAGTGTAAAGCCTGTGAATTTCCTCCTGAATTACGGAGTGAATTACCTTAAGGATGAGGTGTTGAGGATCAACGCTGATGAAAACATAATATTCCTGAAATCTGGAAAGAGCCTCATTGGGGACTACATAATAATCGCCACTGGAGACAGGTATTCACCGGAAGAGATACCGGGCTATGAGGGTGAGGCCAGGCACTTCTTTGACCTCCAGAGGGCCATGGAGCTGAGGGAATATATAAAAACATTCCAGGGTGGGCAGGTGTTCATAGGTAGTGCAGGGGAAGTTATCCAGTACCCTGAGTCACTTTATGAATTTGCATTCGTTCTTGAATCCTATCTGGCGGAGAACAGCCTGAAGGATAAGACAACCATAGTGCTTGCAACACCTTCAAAGGAGCTGTCCCCCGACCCATCGGTTCACAGGGATCTTTCTGGTATGCTGGAGAGCAGAGGAATACAGTACCATCCAGGTGTTGTCATCAAATCAGTAGACCCCAAGAACAAGGAAGTCGCTGGCAGTGACGGAACAATGTACAAGTATTCACTGCTTATTCTTGTGCCACCACACAGGGGCCAGCAGTTTGCCATAGATTCAGGCATCGCTGATGAGAAAGGATACGTGGTCGTGGACCCTAAGGACCTTTCAGTGAAGGGCAACAAGACAATATTTGCCATAGGTGACGCAAATAACCTCAGCCTGGGCAAATCTGCAGTAGCTGCACATGGCCAGGCTTCATTTGTGGCATCCTTGATAATATCAAAGACAGTGGGAGGGCTTAAGGAAGAAAAGATGACCGCAAAGGTTCCAGAGTTCGCATTAACCGGGAACGACAGTGCATTCTCCTTCTATGATGCCCCGGGAAGAGCATCCCGTGGGATCAACGTCAACAAGGGAGACTTCATGCTAAGATGGACATCGGCGGACACATATTTCTCGACAATGCTGAGGGGGATGATTTAAAATGACAGAGAACGAGGAAGAGATGAAAAATACTGAGGAAGAGAACGAAGATGATATAGAGCCCCTGCTGAGAGGGCTTCTTGAAAACAAGCACGCCTTTGAATCGCTTATGAACATGCTGACCAAACTCAACAACTCTGGCTTGATGTCTGTTGTTGAGAATATATCCGCGGACTATCTGCCCAGTGATATAGAGTTCCTGTCTGAGTTCCTGACTTCAAAGGACTTCCTGACATCCTTCGTCAAAACCATGAACGTTGTTACGGCGCTTTCCCATTCTCTTGCAGGTGAAAGAGCATCTGATGCCCTTAAGGCAATTCTCTACAACAGCGACGCAATCTGGGAAGGTATGGTTACGGGTGCCAAGAATCCAGAGGCAATTTCCGTTCTCAGGCTTTACGCAATGCTGAGGGATCCCGACACTGCCGCAGGTCTGACCGCAGTATTGAATGCCCTTAAGGCCGTAGGAATGGCATTGAGAAAAGTTCCAGACGAATAATTTCAAGCAGAGATAGCCCAATACTCAATTTTATATTATTATTGCATATGAACATCCGGTTATGATATCTCTAGGATGCAATATCGCATTGATTCGATCGACCAATCTCAGGCCGAGTTATAGTCATGTGGACGAAATCAGGGGCAAACTCAAATTACGATTCCTGAACCTCCTGATGGAAGGCGGAAAGTGGCTGATTGCTGAAAATGTCGGCAGAGGGATTGGGCCGAATGAGCTTCCCAGAATAGAAGAAGAATTCCGTTCAAAGGGTGCAGAGAATATTTTTATCCGCAACGGGATATTGTATTCACGCCTTCATCCTGCCAACGATGACTTGATGAACAGGATTAATGGCATACCTGGATGCAGGGTTGGTCCCCTGCATATATGGAATATGGACGATGTTTATTTCACCATTGAGTATTTTCCGGAACAGACAGGAAAAGTCAGTGATATCCTTCTGGATTATCTATCTAGCAATCATTCCCTATCAGTTTCACTGGAATATATGGGGAATTATTCGGGCCGAATTCCATTCATGCTGGATCTGTTTCAATCACTTGGAGGAAATCTCGGTGAATACTCCGTTGTCACATCGGCATGGAGCGCAACTTCAAGGGAGTTGGCCACCGAAACCTCGGGCATTTTTCTGAATCCTGGATTTTTCTATCCAAAGGCCATGTCAGATTCTGATACTGGTGAAATGATTTATTACGGCAATGGGAACGACTTCAATGGACCCGCTTCCCAGATTGTTGACAGAAATCAGCGAATCTATGAGATATCTCTAAGAACCAGATTTTTTAATGATTTTTATGAATCAATGAGGGAATCAGGGATATGGCCACTAATTTTTAATGCAGTGTCTGATGGCAGCACCGTGACGAACAACATGATGATCAGGAATAATGAGGTTGAAGGTTTCACAATTGCCCTGAGACGACATTTTGGAAAGAGCGCCAGGAACATTCATGTGAACTCCATTGCGTCCGTTGTGAGCGCGAGCGAGCACTTCACTGGAACAAAGGAAATACCCTAAAAGCTATTCTCTGTACGTCCCCCCATAAAAATCTAAATATGATGCCAATTTACGGCTTCTATGAATGTGTCGTTCAAATACAACAGTGAGGAAGGATTCATCACGGATACTCCTGGAAAGACCAGGATTGTGCTAAAGAATTCACTTTCTAACCACCAGGAGAACTATGCACCGACAGAGCTTCTCCTTCTGTCAATGGGAGGATGCACATCTGATGATGTACTTTCCATGCTGAAGAAGATGAGGGTAAACTTCACCGAATTCAGATGCGAAGTGAATGCAGAAAGGCATGAGGAACATCCGCGTACAGTGAAGAATGCTGACATACATTACATATTCTCCGGCAACATCGACGCTGAAAAGGTGAGAAAAGCCATAGGGCTTTCACTGAATAAATACTGCAGCGTATCGATTCTTGCCAAAAGGGGAGGTGCAAATGTGACTTATTCCCTGACCATAAACGGAGAAACACTTGAAAGCAGAGCCAATCCGGGACTGCTGGCTGAAGTGTAATGGTTATGGCGTTTTGAGGCCGTTTCCAGTCATTATGAGCAGCGCATTTTCGTTGCCATGAATCTTTCTGGATGCAGCGAATACTGTTGCTGAACTGTATTCCACATAGATGCCGGAATGCGCCAGATCACTTCTGGCCGATATTATCTCATCTTCGGATACCACAATGCATCTCCCTCCGTAATGTTTCAGTTCCCTGACCATTTCGTCCAGAAGCGGAGGATTCTTGGAAACAAGGGCATCTGCAACGGAATTTGTAACAGCAGATGGATCATATTGAAAACTATTCATTCTTGAGCAGAGAGGGCAAACTGCCTCTGTCTGGACTGCCACAATTTCTGGCATACTGGATGTTTCTCCCGAATTCATGAGATGTCTGAAACCAGCAATGACTCCAAGCATCAATGTCCCGGCGGAAACAGGAATGAAGATCCTTTCCGGAATCCTGTATCCCATCTGCTGGAATATTTCATAACTTATCTGGCGCATGCCGTCCCTGAATTCCGGGTTGAGCACATGGCTGGCATAGTACCCCTGATGAGCCTTGGCTGCTGTTGCAACATCTTCCCTCGTTCCCTTTATGGTATGTATCTCTGCCCCGTAGGCAATTATCTGGCTCATCTTGCCTCTCATGGTGGCCTCTGGTACGAATATGTTTACCTTATAGCCCGCCGATGCGCCATACGCAGCAATGGATGCACCTGCATTGCCGGATGAATCCTCGTTTATTTCGGAACCTTTTGACAGATTCTCCAGAAGGCTTGAGATTAACACCTTACTTCCTCTGTCCTTGTACGAGAATGTTGGAGAGAAATACTCCAGCTTGAGCTTCATTCCAGCAACATCCACAACAGGAGTGGAAACCTCACCAAGCGATATCACATGCTTCAGGTAGGGATAATTGCCCCGGAAATCACCGTCACGGTACCTGAAATCAACTCTAGGAATTAGTATGCCCCCACAAGAACATAGCGGACTGGAAGTGAAAGAATGCCTTTCTTTGCCACAGATGCTGCAATAAGCGGGTAACATGTTAAAAGAATATGGAGTCGTAAGATATAAAAAAATGGATGTTTAGAGAGAAGCGTAATAGGCTTCATCGTAGGGTTCTGGCTTGAGACCCTTGCGCTCTCTTATCTTGGCAACAACATCCTTCTGAAGTTCTGGAGGAACACGCTGGTAGCCATGGTTTTCTGAGTTCCAGAGTACCTTGCCGCCGGTTGCGCTTCTTATGGCCGACGCAAATCCGAACATCCCTGCCACAGGCACCTTGGCAACTATGACTATTTCGTCTCCTTCCTGCGTCATCTCATCAACAACGCCACGCCTCTGCTGGATTTCGTTTGTGACTGACCCCATCACTTCCTGCGGTACGCTTATGTACACTCTCTGGACAGGTTCCAGAAGTATCCTCTTTGCCTGTGTCATTGCTCCATATATTGAGTTTCTGCCTGCAGGAATGACCTGGGCTGGTCCCCTGTGTATGCTATCCTCGTGAAGTTTTGCATCCACAAGCCTTGCCTTTATTCCATAAACCTTTTCAGATGCAAGCGGACCCTTTGCCATGACTTCACCGAATGCCTCTATGAGCAGTTCCATTGTTTCATCGAGATACTGGATTCCCTTTGTTACATCCAGCAGCAGATTGTCCCCGTCCACTGCAACAAGCCCTCTTGATTCTTCCCTTGTGAGGCCATTCTTCTCCAGCAGTTCCATAAGGGCCTTCTTATCCTTGAATTTCGCTCCCTGCGGTATCGTACCGTCCTTGATAAGGTCCACAATTGCATCTGGAAGTGGTTCCACTTCGAAATAGAATCTGTTATGCTTGTTTGGGGACTTGCCCTCGAAAGGCCCTCCTTTGTGATCAACAGTTTCCCTGTACACCACAAGAGGATCGGATGTGGTCACGTCTACCTTGTAGTCATTTCTTATCCTGTACAAAGTGACTTCCAGATGGAGTTCACCCATTCCTGAAATAAGGTGTTCCCCGGTTTCCTGGTTGATATCAATCTGAATTGACGGATCTGCCTTTGAAACGCTCCTGAGCACCTCTATGAGTTTTGGAAGATCTGCAGTATGCTTTGCTTCAATTGCCAGTGTCACCACAGGCTCGGAATAATGAACCATTGGTTCGAATGGGTCCATGTTTGGAATAGAAGAAATTGTTGAACCCGCTATGGCAGCTTTAAGTCCCACCACTGCAGCGATATTCCCTGCAGCCATTTCATCAACTGAAATCCTGTCTGGACCGACCATCATAGATAGAAGCTGTACCTTGTATTTGTTGTTGGACATTCCAGATATGTATAGTTCACTGCCCTTCCTGAGCGTACCACTGAACAGCCGACCCACAGCAATTTCCCCTGCATGGGGATCGACAATGATCTTTGTCACCATCATGCTTACCGGTCCTGTGTGGTCGCAAGTGGACATAGCCTTTCCAATTTCGGAGTTTATGTCACCTTTCCATATCTGCGGAATCCTGTACTTCTGTGCAACCAGTGGATTTGGCAGGTGCTTTATAACCATCTCAAGAATGATGTCGTGAAGCTGCACTTTCTTTGCCAGTTCCTTCTGCTTGCCCTCGCGAACCATTTCGGCAATGTCCTTGAAAGACATCTTGTATTTTGCCATGGCCGGAACAGATATGGCCCAGTTGTTGTAAGCCGAACCAAATGCGACTCTCCCATCCTGAACGTTTACCTGCCATGACTGTTTGAACTCTTCTGGTCCATATTTTGCAAGAAGCTTGTTAACATCCGTGATGATTTTGAGGAAACGCTTCTGCATCTCGTCTCCGTTAAGCTTCAGCTCATTTATGAGGCGATCAACCTTATTTATGAACAGAATTGGCTTCACTTTTTCCTTCAGGGCCTGCCTGATCACGGTTTCTGTCTGTGGCATTACGCCCTCAACAGAATCAACAACTATGATGGCACCATCGACAGCTCTCATGGCTCTGGTCACATCGCCCCCAAAGTCAACGTGTCCTGGTGTGTCAATAAGGTTAATGAGGTACTCGTCAGAGCCATAGGTATGCACCATAGAAGCTGTTGCAGCATTTATGGTGATTCCCCTGGCCTGCTCCTGCTCATCATAGTCCAGCATCAGCTGTTTTCCTGCCAGGTCCTCGCTCATCATTCCAGCGCCGGCAATCAGGTTATCACTGAGTGTTGTCTTCCCATGATCAATATGGGCAGCAATACCCATATTCCTGATTCTTTCCGGTCTTTCGATTAATTTCATTGCCTTTGCAATGTTGTCTTCCTTTCGTCCCATATTCCACCAACTTTGCTAAATGATATTTCGGTAATAAGAAAGCATTATTTAACGGTTTTAAAAAGAGTTGAATTATGATTTGATCTGTATTTCGATCTGAACCCCATCCGGGATAGGAATCCTCATGAGCTGCCTCAGTGTTCTTTCATCAGCGTCCACATCTATGAGACGCTTGTGAATCCTCATCTCCCATCTGTCCCATGTTGGAGAGCCTTCTCCGTCAGGACTCTTCCTGACAGGAACTACAAGTCTCTTTGTGGGAAGAGGGACTGGCCCATGAACCTCGACTCCTGTCCTGGTGGCTATTCCCTTGATCTCATTGCAGACAACATCGACAATCTTGTGCTCAGTTCCACTAAGGGAAATTCTAGCCTTATAGGATGCCATGGAGT
>JAMCUV010000104.1 GCA_023379345.1 Thermoplasmatota archaeon | reverse complement strand
AAAGGATAGGTAGGGATTTGAACCCTAGTAAATGGGATCTGCAGTCCCACGCATGACCTCTCTGCCACCTATCCGATTCAGGCGGAAGAATATGAAAGAATATAAATTATTTAACTGGGATGGTTGTTTACTGACTATGAAATATCTTTTATTCCACCGCGGAGGTATTTGGGCGTGAGAATAATCGTTGAATCAACCTTCGGGTCCCCAAACAAATATTACATCACTTCCAGACTTAAACCCCGCCACGTAATTGTAAGACAAAAGAGTACAGGCTCTGAAATCGATCTTGACATCGATGATGTTGAGAAGACCCTTAGTGAAATTATTTCAAGGTATTTTGTGACAGGTTGGAGGATGGCAGATTCAGCGAACAGCATGCAAGACTGTTCATATAATGAAGAAATAATTGGATGCCTTCTAAAGAGAATCAGACCCTTGTTCGAGCAGGAAAGGTACTGGGAAGCACATGAATTTCTGGAAAAGCACTGGAAGTTAGCACGGGGGAGAACTAAACAGGAAATTCAGCTGATTATATATCTATGTGTTTCGATGATCAAGGGACAGATGGGCCAGCGAGGCGAAGCCGAAAGGGTTTACATGCGTACCAAAAAGGCACTGGAAAATTTTGGGCCCAGTGAATTGAGCAGGATCAAGCTTCCGCACAAATATTCATACCCTCTGAAGCTTCATATTTCCTGATTTCACAACGAAACTATATCATACGAGAACCGATTCTAAGCGAAAATGAACAGGATTGGTGAAATCCTCTCAGGATCCCTCACAGGAAAGCAGGCAGAGATCAGGGGATGGGTATATCGCATAAGGAGCAGTGGATCGCTATGCTTCATTGTAATCAGAGACTCATCTGGAATTGTCCAGACCGTGGCGTCCAAGGAGTCTCTCGGTGATATGAAAATTAAAGAGCTTTCAGGTTTAACCATTGAGAGCAGCCTGTCTGTTACTGGAGTGGTAAAAGAGGATAAGCGCTCCGCGGGCGGATATGAACTGCAGATTTCTGACTACAGAATTTTTCAGAGAAATGATAACTATCCAATCACAAAGGACAAGGGAGAAGAATTCCTTCTGGACATAAGGCACCTCTGGTTGAGAAGCAGAGAGATGACCTCAATAATGAAAATCAGAAGCACGGTTTTCAGGGCGTTTTCAGATTTCTTCTATAACGAAGGGTACTATCAGACACAGGGTCCCATGATGGTATCAACGGCCACTGAAGGCGGCTCGACCCTTTTCAAGCTTGATTTCTTTGGTGAGGAGATAAGTCTTGCACAGAGTTCTCAGTTCTATCTTGAGGTTATGATGTTTGCGCTTGAGAAGGTTTTCACCATAGCCCCCAGCTTCAGGGCAGAGAAATCCAGAACCAGAAGGCACCTGACAGAATACTGGCATGCTGAGGCCGAGGCTGCATGGTACGCCAATGAAGACATGATGCGGGACGAAGAGAGAATGATCGAATACATTATAAGGGAAGTTCTGGAAAGGAACAAGGAAGAACTTTTAATGCTCAAAAGAGACCTTTCAAAACTAGAAAACATCAGGGCTCCGTTTCCAAGGATGAGATATTCAGAACTTATGCAGAAAATGCCTGAGTGGGGACTCGGCCTCAAGTATGGAGACGATCTTGGTGCAGATGAAGAGAGGGCAATAACTGTGCATTTTGACAAGCCGGTTTTTGTTACACACTATCCCGTTGCGATCAAACCTACCTTCTATCACAGGGAAGATCCTGAAACGCCGGGAGAACTACTGTGTCATGATCTGCTCGCCCCTGAAGGTTATGGTGAGATAATCGGTGGTGGAGAGAGAATTTGGAATCTGAAGGAACTTAAAGAGAAACTTAAGAGGTATAATCTGAACCCTGAAGATTATTACTGGTATGTGGATCTTAGAACGTATGGAAGCGTTCCACACTCCGGTTTTGGTCTGGGTTTGGATCGGTTGATATGGTGGATATGCGGTCTTGATACTATCAGGGATGCAATTCCGTTTCCCAGGACCATCCGAAGGACAAGGCCTTAATCCTTCTCAGTTTTTGAAATGTGCAATAAAAACAATTTCCTTGCAGCCATCGAGGGGAACGATCACGAGAAGGTCCCAGTATGGTTTATGAGGCAGGCCGGTAGGTACCTGCCAAAATATCATGAATTGCGAAAAAACAGATCCATAATGGAGATTACCTTAGATCCGAATACTGTGGAGGAGATCAGCTATCTTCCCGTCAATGAAATCGGGGTTGATGCCTCCATCATATTTTCAGATATACTGCTGCCAGTGGAAACAATGGGGTTCACGCTCCATTATGAAGATGGAAAGGGACCCATGATTTCCAACTCAGTGCTGAGTGGGCAGAACAGTAAAATCATGGATTATGAGCCCGCAGCGGATCCATATCTGCCTGTCGAAGCCGTCAGGTTGTTCAAATCAAGGCATCCTTCCACACCATTGATCGGGTTCTGCGGAGGACCCGTGACAGTGGCCTCTTACCTCATAAAGGGCGAATCGGATGGGGACCTTGCAGCAACGAGGTCGTTGATGTATAGAAAACCCGACGTATACAGGAGGATCTTGAGACATGTCACCGATGCGATGATCCTGCTGTTGAAAAGCCAGATTTCCGCTGGATGTGATGTGGTCCAGATCTTTGACAGTTGGGCTGGATCCATGTCCAGGGATCAGTTTCAACAATACAGGGAGAACTTTCTTTCCGACATCTTTACTGAACTTGGTAGCTCAAGAAGCATATACTTCTCAACGTCATCATGGCATCTGGTTGATCAGTTGAAGGAACTGGGAGCCACATTCCTGAGCATGGACTGGAGGAGCGATCTCTCCTCGCTGATCGGTGTGGTAAGAAGCGGCACCGGGCTTCAGGGAAACCTTGATCCGGTGCTTTCTCAGTCCGGATCACAGGCATGCGAAACTGAGACAAGGCGCATTGTGGATTCGATGCTTGATCAGGACGGCTACATTTTCAATCTGGGGCACGGTGTGCTTCCCGGGACCGACCCCGGTACGCTCAGAGATATAGTTAATATCGTTCACTCCTATTCCCGTTAGATGAAGGAAGGCCTCCTCCTCATGGCTTACGGAAGCCCGGGATCGATGAGTGAAGTGGTGCCGTATCTCGAAGGTATCTATGAAGGCAGGCCTGTCCCAAAATATGCCGTTGCGGAAAATAGCAGAAAGTACTCAATGGTAAACGGACGCTCCCCATCAAATCAAATCATCAGGAAGCTCTTTGATGCGGTCCGATCAGCACTTCTAACAACGGGTATTCAGACTTATCTTGGAAACAAGCACTGGAAGCCCTGGCTGAAGGACGCGGTGGAAGATATGAAGCGGGATGGAATAGAGCACGTCATAGCGCTCCCTCTGTTTCCTTTTCCGTCCAAGAACGTGGAGAAATCCTATATGATCCCCTTAGAGGAATCTGTTGAATCTGCAGGCAATTTTGCGGACATCACCTTTCTCAACGGTTTTGGTGAAAACGCCATGTTCACGGACATGTGGGTCAGGCTCCTGAAGGCAGACAGCAACTGGAGCCGTAATGGCACTCTGGTGCTGTTCACAGCACACAGCCTGCCGCTCTCGCAGGGAGAGGAGCATGCATATGATGAAAGCTTCAGGGCATCTGCGGCAGCCATAGCATCCGAACTTGGAATCAGGTCTTATGGTTATGGTTATCAGAGCAGGGGAAAGTACGGATCAAGATGGCTTGAGCCCTCTGTCTGGTCGGTTCTGGAGAACTCCCATGGATTCAGCCGTCTTCTTGCGGTACCTGTGGGATTCTGCTATGAGCACATGGAGATTCTCTATGACCTGGACACCGAGTTCGGGTCAGAGGTCAGGAAACGGGGAATGGAATATATGAGAACCAAAATGCCTGATTCAGGCGAAGACTTTGTATCGCTTGTTTGCAACCAGGCAATAGCTGCTTCAAGGGCAAAGGAGGTCAACAGTTGAAAAGCATAAACGTGTTCATGTATAACTGTCAGGACATAGTAAAGAGCATATCGAAGAAGGGAACTGAAAGCGACATTGCACTGTACAACAGGAAGGACGACAACGGCGTCATAACGCTCATAGAGCCCATAAGGTATCCGGACAAGATATCGCCCCTCACAGATAGCCTATTTCCCGCAGATGTGGCAGTGATCTCTGCCAGAAAGATTGACCGTGAGTTCGGCGAGGTTCTCATTGCCTCCGATCTAATGGGAAAGAGCAAGGCTATATTTGTGACAGACGATGCGACGGATGTGGCGTTGCTGAAGAGGCTGGTCTCCCAGACCGGAATAGGCGATGCATCCTTCTTCAGCGGTAGCCCAGTGGAACTTGCTGATCAGATCTGGGGATATTATGGAGCCCATGATGCCGATGGGACTCAGGTCATCGTTGATCATAGTTTCCTGGTGAAAAGTGTTGGTCTTGTGGCCCTGGGTTTCGTAATGTCCGGCACGGTGAAGAAGCATCAGGACCTCCATAACACCGGCGGAGGACCTGACGTTCAGGTGCGATCAATACAGATGCAGGACATAGATTTCGATGAGGCAGAGACCGGATCTAGAGTCGGCCTTGCCCTTAAGAACGCTGATCTTGAGCATGTGTTCCGTGGGTCTGTACTTAGCGCCTCCAAGATACCGTCTACGGAAAGCATCGCATCTGCGGTCAGCGTTCACCCATCTCTGAAGACCAAGACACAGGACGGGATGGAGGTTTTCATCTCTGACTTCATGCGCTACCAGAGAGGTTCAATCCGAGGTTCTACCGTTGTGCTGGACCGCCCAGTACCTGTGTTGCGCAGGAGAGTAGCAATCGCTAGCCCCACAGCCTCACCCAGAGTGTTTGGATATGCCTCCATGGAATGAGTAGATCATGTGCTTATCCCTGCACTCTCAATTTTCTTTTTCATCAGTTCCCTGCTTCCTATGTCCCTTCTGTGGTAGAAGTTACCCCTGATACAGGACATGGAACGTTCAACAGCATCCGAGGCCTCCTCAATGCTTTGCCCCGTCGCGATCATAGCGAGAGATCGGGATGAGGTCATCTTCACACTGGAAATTGAACCGGATACCGCTGCATAATACACGGAGACATTGGGATAATCCAGGTCCCCGACCTCAAGCATCCCAGGCTCCGGCTTTGAACCGTAACCCACCGGTACTATGTACTTCAACGCAGTGGAAAGTGGATTGAAATTGACGTACGTCCTCAGGTCCCCTTCTGCAATGCCGAACAGTATTTCCAGCAGGTCATCGTAGAGGATATGGAGCACGTTTATTCCTTCAGGATCTGCAAACCTGGCATTTACCTCGATGACCCTCAGGTCACTTCTGGTTTGCATGAACTGGCCATACATGATCCCACGGAACTGGTTCCCTTCTTCCTTCATTGCCCTTATAATATGCCGCATGATGCCCAGGGCATTCTCCCGTATTCCTGCCCTCAGGAAAGGAAGAGAAAGATCGGCATCAGTGATGGCACCCATCCCGCCAGTGTTTGGCCCCGTATCACCCTCATAAGCCCTTTTGTAATCCTGGGCAATGGGCATGGGAGCGACATGGCTTCCATCGGTGAATACCTGAAGTGAGAATTCCTCACCCTGTACCTTATCCTCGATGAGTACTTTACCGTCATGATCCAGGATGTCCTTTGCATATGCAAGCCCCTCCGCAGGATTCTGAAAATGATCCCCCATTACCCTGACCCCCTTTCCGCCCGTCAGTCCCAAAGGTTTGACAACAAACTCGTGCTCAAGGTCCCTAACGTAAGAGGAAAGCTCCTCGGGATCGGTAAATGTCCTTGATGCAATGTTTCCACTGATCCCATGTCTTGCAAGAAGTGATCTCATGTATTCTTTGGAGGTCTCGATTCTTGCCGCGCTCAGGGACGGGGATGCAACAGGAATCCCGCTCTGCCAAAGCCTGTCAACCAGCGGGGTGTTGAGGACAGGATCCGGACCAATGAAAGCTAGCTCCACTCCAGATTCCCTGGCAAATGCAAGGATCTTATCATGATCGGTTTCGTCCATGATCCTGTGATCAGTGCTCAACCTGAGGATTGACGGGTTTTCGTTCTTGAGGACGGCATAGACCGATGCCTCAGATCTCACCATGGCACGGCAGATGGCATCCTCCCTTCCACCACCACCAACCAGCAGGACTTTCGTCATTCCTCCACCTTTTCTGTGCTCTTGAGGTAATCCTCAACTTGCCTGTCCGTGATATTGAAGTACCTGTAGAATTTTTTTGTCACCGTGAAAAGCTCGGTATTGCGGTAACGCTCCGAAGAGAGAAAACCCCTTTTGATGAACTTGTCCACGGTCGAATCAAAGTCCGCGCCAAAGTTTGTCCTGAGATCGCCCCGCTTGCAGGAAGGATGTGCCGCGACGAAACCCAGCAGCATCAGTTCATCATTCCTGAACTCAGGCTGGGAAACGGGGACAACGAGATCCAGGTAAGCTTCCCTGAGCTGCAGTTTATACCTGTTTCCGACTTTTCTGACTTCCAGCGCCGAGGAGGCTGAATCATAGGATCTGGAGAGTCTCCTGATTTCCCTGTATACATCCGCGGTGCTTGCACCTGCGATCTCTGCGATTTCCGCCGAGCTGAGCGGCGTTTCACTGGCGTAGAGCAGTGCCTCGATCTTGCTGCGTAGCTCCATCGAGGTTATATTTTTATTGTTTATTTATTATTTTTCAATTAATGAAGGTGAAGAGGCGATGATCCCGTATCTCGCTTCATGTAGATAATTCGCATAAATACTTAAGTCGAAATCTATTTATGCGTCTGGTTGGAAGGCAAAATGTTCTCCACTGATATTCTGGCGGGTTACGTCTATGGTATTGTCCTTGGTCTGATACTGGTTCTGTCCCTGTTTCTCCTTGTCATTTCCGTAAGGGCATACAGGAAGTCAGGAGTCGGGCTTGTAAAATATCTTTTAGCGAGCTTTGTGGTCATACTGATAATGGATGCAATATTCATAGCCGATTACTTCACAGTAATCTCCGTGCCTTTCAGTTCTACCGTAGAGCTGGTTCTGATTGTGATACTCCTGTTGTTTTACGCAGGGATCATGAGGGGCCTGTCATAGTTGAAAGAGATCAACCAAACAAAGGAGATGCTTCTTGATTCGGTTTCCAAGAACCCTGGGTTGCACTTCAGGGAACTGCAGAGAAAGACAGGGCTGGCAGTGGGACAGTTGGAATACCATCTCTACCAGCTGGAGAAGAGCGGGAGGATCGTCTCCCGCCGTGACGGGAAACTGGTAAGGTTTTTCTCCAATGAAACGGGCACAATAAGGGAGCGGAGCCTGGCATTTCACCTCAGGAACAGGTTTTCCCGTGAAATAATCACCCACCTCATCAGGAATGACTTCAGGGAGATCACGGATCGTGACCTGAAGAACGAGAAAATAAACGCCGCTTTGAAGGCCATGCTGAAGGATGGAATACTGGAGGAGTTTGGTAAAGGTCAACAGACATCTGTCAGGCTGAGAAACAGGGACGAGGTCCTCTTATTCCTGCGAAGGTACAAGATGAGTTTCGTGGAGTCACTGGCCTTCTCCCTCCTGGATCTGCTGGATTAGGTGATTCTGCGCTTCCTGTACACAGCATAGGGGGCGGCTATGAGCAAAATACCTATCACAAGACCGGAAGCGATGAGTTCGGAATGAAGCACGATGAACTGGATAACTTCATTTGCCGGCCCGATGATATTGACATTGCTAAGGTTGAGGCCAGGGATTGTCAGGTACGGGTCCTGATAGAAAACTGAATTCCCGGTACTGAAGTTATAGAAGTAGGCAACGAAGACCGCATTGTCCTGCATCTTAGTCGCATAGCTCAGGTTTTGGGACACGCCGTTCACCGCATAAGTCCCCTTCCACCAGTAGTATGCCATGGCCTTTTCCAGCCCTCCATTACCCACAGAGAAGCCGCGGTTCTCGGCACCTCCCCGCTCGAGCTTTGCCCTGAAGTCTTCTGACGTCAGAGGTCCTGACGCCACCACCCCCAGCTTCTGGATAAGTATCAGAGAGCCATTATAGCCTATTGGCTGGTTGAATATCACGTTGAAGTTTATGCCGACCGTGGAACTGGAGAGGTTGTCATAGGTGTAGTTTCCCGCTGCGCCAGATATGGACATACGTTGGGAAGAAACTGCCGTCTTTGATATATTAACGTAGACTTTTGCCTGGAACTGCATCGGGATATGGGCTTTGATGGTATTCTCCTCATTGAAGAAACTCAGGTTCCCCACCAGCTGACCCGAGAGAGCCTCTGCAAGTCCCGGGCCAGCCTGCCTGAATGTGATGTTTGCAGAGTACGTGTATTCCCTGCTGCCATTACCTGACACAAACCCCCAGGATTCATTGCTGAAGTTGGATATGTATGGAATAAGCGCCGGAACGTAGGATGGCCCGAAAACCGCTTCGTCGGTGTAGTTTATGACAAGTATGAGCCCCACAGTCTTCATGTCGATCTGGATCCCGCTGGACAGGTTTGCACTAATCCCAGGATACCGGCCAAGGACCAACGAGGCGGTACCTGCTCCCGGCTGGGCCTGCGTAACAGCAGGAGCAGCCGCAAGGAACACGAACATGAAAATCGTGATAGCGACAACGATCCTGTCCACGCAAAACCATCCTCAGTCAAAATATCTGTATTTTGGTACAATCATGATCAGGGAAATCCAGTTTATGCTGACGACGATCAAGATGGTTTCTAGAGGAACTCTTCTTCCAGTTCCAGCATGACCTCGTTGAGCACTTCTTCAAATGCAGGGTTCCTGAATTCTCTGAGACCACCGATATCGGTTCTCAGCTTGGCCACAAAGTCATCATCTTCCTTGGAGAATTCAATGTTGCAAATCATTTCCTGCATCAAGATCACGAGCCGATATAGAACCTATAGAAAAAACTTACTGACAGTAAACTGGCGCCGAGTTAACCATGACACATTTTATAACCTCAATGAAATCCATCCCCGTGTATATAGTCAGGTATTCCGAGATTGGGCTCAAGGGCCCCCATGCAAGGTCCCTTATGGAAAGGAAGCTCATCTCAAACCTGAAGGTCTCGCTTGCATCAAGAGGGCTTGACTTTTCCTTTACAAGGGAGCCAGGACGGATATTTCTCTGGAGCAGCGGTCCTCCGGAAGAGGTGGAAGATGCTGTATCAAGGGTTTTCGGAGTCAAATCCGTTTCAAATGCCGTTTATATGGATTTCAATACAAGCGAAGAGATCACGGGAAGGGCTGTGGAGTTATTTTCAGAGGGTGTGAAGGGTAGGAAGTTTGCCGTGAAAGTTAGGAGAAGCGGTTCTCATAACTTCACGTCCAAGGAATTGGAGGAGGAGATAGGCAGTGCCCTATATGATGGCTCAGCTGGCGTCGATCTGGGCAACCCGGAATTTGTCTGTCATGTGGAGGTAAGGGACAACAGATCCTTCTTCTATTCTACCATTAGACCGGGACCAGGCGGTCTCCCGCTTGGAAGCGAAGGTAAGCTGGTTTCCCTCATGTCAGGAGGGATAGACTCCCCCGTCGCGGCATGGATGATGCTTAGGAGAGGGTGTCCGGTGGATGCCATCTTCATAGCACTGGCCCATCCAGTGGACACTGCACAGTTTCTGAGGCAGTTCGCGGGACTCTATGAAAACTGGTATTTTGGACTGGACCCAATGGTATACGTAGTGGATGGTTCCGACGCGGTTGAAAGGCTGACCGACGGCAGGACGTTCCGGTTCCCCAATGTGACATTTAAGAAGATACTTTACAGGCTGGCCGAGAAGATTGCCACAAACGCGGGATATTTCGGCATCGTGACGGGGGAGTCCATGGGCCAGGTGTCGTCCCAGACTGCAGAAAACCTCTTTGCTTTAAGCAGGTCAGTGCACCACAACATCCTCAGGCCACTTGTGGGTATGGACAAAGATGAGATAACAGAAATGTGCAGGAAAATTGGAGCGTTCCCGGAAACGAGCCTGGGAGAATTCTGCGCCATATTTTCTGCTGAGCCCATCACAAGGATTACAGAGGAAGAGCTGGAATCAGAGGACGTCTCCGAAGAACTTATCAATAAAATGCTGGAAAAGACGCTGAAGTTAAAGGGATCTCAGATCAGGGATCACCTGCAATCCATAGAGGGCAGGGATACAAGACTTACTGAACCCAAGGGCGGCGAGACCATTCTGGATCTCAGAAATGCAGAAGAATACAGAAAATGGCACTTCCCCGGAGCTATAAACGCAAGGTTGTCGGATCTCCGGTCCATGGGCAGTGCCCTTAAGGATTCAAAGGGAGTCATACTTTACTGCAGCAAAGGCCTCCAGAGTGCAGCGGGCGCCAATATACTTATCCGGATGGGAATAGATGCGCGCTACACAAACACAGACTACCTGAAGAGGAAAACGGTTTCAGTTCATCCGGATGATTCCCTGTAAATCTTTGCCTCTTTGAGTGCAATGTCTACGGCCTCCTCAGGGGTTGTGACTCTGAAAAGCTTCCCGTCAGTTTCTTTTTCCCTCCTGACCGACAGGTCACCCATGCATATCAGGGACTTTCTCTCGGAAAGGGCAAAGTATGCCTCAGTATGCGTGCCTGAGGCGCCGTCTATGGCTATAACTGCCTCTCCCATTCTAACGACCAGAAAATCTCTCGCATATCCTATGCCCGTTGGAAGTCTCGCTGAAAGGTATCTGTTGCCTTCCTCCACCCTGCTCCCTGGCAGAATTCCAATGGCCATCCCGCCTGCATCAGAGGCGCCACGCGATACGCATTCCATTACGCCAGTAAGTCCTCCACAGACAATCGTGACGCCATTCTTTGCCAGCAACTCCCCAACCCTGTAAGCAATTTTGCAGGTACTTTCGTCGATGTCCCCACCGCCTATAACGGAGATATTATACATGCCACAGCATCGGATTATCTGCATTAACATTTCTTGAACTCTCACGATAATTCTTAATTATGGGTCGTCCTGTAGGATGGACTGAATGGGCACCAAGAATGATGGAAGCGTTAGGATACTAACTCCTCTCGAAGTTGCGGACCTGATGAACGAGAAAGGGGAGGAGAATGTTCTGTTCCTCGATGTGCGCGAGCCGTGGGAATTTGAGAGCAATACCGGCCATGTAAAGGGATCGGTACTCATTCCCATGATGGATATACCTGACCGTCTGGATGAATTGAGGAAGCACCGTGACAAAGAAATTGCAGTGATCTGCAACAGTGGACACCGGAGCTATTATGCCTGCCAGTACCTGATGGATAATGGGATAACCAACGTGTTTTCCATTGACGGCGGGATCCAGAAATGGCTCAGAACCGGCATGGAAACAGAGTATTCAGAGTAACATTTTCTTCACGGGATGCACAGCAAGTAATCAATATAGACTACCCATAGCTATGAGCATGAATACCATTCAAGGGAAGGAGGAAAGTGGCATCCACGATACTGAAAGTGCAACCTTTAGCGTCGGCGGCAGTTCTTATAAACTTCGGGCAGGCCAGGTGCTGGATACCGGCGACATGTTCCATATAAAGAACAGGCAGTTTATCTCTGTTCCTTTCAGACCAGCCTTTGCGTCCGCGATAGCTGAGCGCGGACCGCAGGTGATACTTCCACACGATGCATCGGTGATGGTTTCGTTTTCAGGCATAACAGGAGGTTCCAGGGTCATAGAATCAGGAGTGGGCTCAGGAATCCTCTCTGCCTTCATACTCTGGGAGATAGGAGAGGAGGGTATACTGAAGTCCATAGACATAAACAGCGATAACATCCAGATTGCCAGAAAAAACCTTGACAGATTCGGTATAGACAGGGGGCACGAATACATCATCGGAGATATCAGGAACTTCGATGATGCTGACAGGTACGATGCCGTGTTTCTAGACATCCCTGATCCGTGGAACGCAATGAAGGCCTCTTCCAGGCTGTTAAAAAAGGGGGGCACGCTTGTTACATATTCTCCCAATTTCAATCAGGTGGAGAAGGCTGTGGTGTCGATGGGGGAAAACAACATTTTCCATCATGTAAGCATGGAACTGACCCGCAGGAATCTCATTGTAAGAAAGGATGCAACGAGACCGGACAGCAAGGGAGTCGGGCATACCGGATTCATTTCTGTAGGCTACAGGTACGCAAACAACGACATCACAATCTGAATCAAGGACGTGGTTATCCCGGCTTCCGGATTTGAACCAGAGACCTGCGGATTACGGCGGTATTCCATTAGTGGATATTCCTCTACAGTCCGCCGCTCTACCAACTGAGCTAAGCCGGGAACTTCAGGTTATTTACAACTCCATAAATAATTTTGCCTACACAAGGGCTCCAGCCCATTAGACTCAAGTATCCAATGAGTCCGGTTCAACCCGTTATCTCGGGGTAATGAAACAAGCTCTGCGGGAAATGCGCAACACGTGAAAGGAATCGCGCTGTGGATTGCTTTTATAATACCTTGTCATTTACTATCCTCACACACGTCTATTTTACAGTGGAGGTTGGAAAATATGGGGAGGGCAGTGAATCAGAGTGAAGACCGCGAATTGACCACGGTATCGGCTACGATCAAAAAGTACTATGAAGGAAAGATTGTCACTGCACTTGTGGGAATCAAAACAGACGTCAACAAGGTGGATCAGGTTGCAAAGAACCTTTCCGCACATCGTGGAGTCGAGGATGTGTTCATAGTGACCGGAGACTTTGACGTGGTCATAAAGGTGAGATTTCCTGAGTTCTGGAACCTGCAGGAGTTCCTTGTCGAAGAGATGAGCAAGCTTCCTGGTGTGAGGGAGTCAAAGACAATGATGGTCCTTTCTACAGTTAAGGATACCGGTACAATCATGGAGAGGTAATTGAATATGAATAAACAGTTGTATGAAGAGGTCGTTTACCTGCTTGATGAGCTCTCGCAGGACACTTCGGTTCCAAAGAATATAAGGAAACAGGCTATAGACTCAAAATCAACACTGGGAAAGCAAAACGAGAGTCTCGACCTGAGATGTGCCACTGTGATTTCAAGGCTGGATGAGCTTACCAACGACCCGAATGTGCCACAGCTGGGCAGAACACTGCTCTACACCGTCATAAGCAAGCTGGAAGCGCTGGCAAAGTCCTGAAATTCACGATCAAAGAGAAACCATTTATATTACCATAAATATTTATATTATCAATATATCTTGAATAGATAATAATGGCAATTTCTGACGAAAGCAACAAGCTTGCCAAGTTCCTGATAATCTCGGATGTTCCACGCAGCGCTGCATTTACGCTTGTGTATATCAGGGACAAAGGAGAGATAACCAGTGTTGAGATAGAGCGGGAAACAGGTCTCAGACAGCCTGAGGTCTCCATTGCTATGCAGTGGCTGAGGAGAAAGGGCTGGATCAACAAGCGTAACATGAAAAAGGAAGGAAAGGGCAGGCCTATTCATGGATATAAACTTTCCAAGGACTTTAATGCAATCCTGGAGGAGATCATCCTGGACCTCAGCAACAAGATTGCAGAGATAAACCAGACCATCTCAGAACTCAAGTCATTCCAGAAATAATTTATTTTAAGGTACCGGCTGTCAATTGCGATAGCCGGGCGTCTTCCGCTCAATCTCGTAAATGTCAGTCCCCATGTCGTTTCCCACGATGAGCGTGTTACAGAGGTTATGGAATATTCCAACCTCGGCCACGCCAGGTATCAGCTTAATCCTGGCTTCAAGGAGTTCAGGGTTACTGATCTTCCCGAAGTGGCAATCCACAATGGCATTCCCGTCATCTGTTCTGTATCTGCCGTTCCCCCTCGGAGCGCACTTCGCGCCAAGCAATTCAATGTTCCTCACAGTCAGCGTCATGAGGTGCGGGCTTATCGCCACCGGGACTCCAAAATCACCGAGGCCGTCCCTTTTCAGTTTCCCGGAATCCACAATTATGACGACCCTCCTGCTGTTCCTAGCAACAACCTTCTCCCTGAGGAGGGCACCACCTCCGCCCTTTATCAGGTTCCCCTTCAGGTCAGCTTCGTCTGCCCCGTCGATATCCAGGTCTATGGGCACATCCACATCAGACATCGTGATGATCCCAAGGTCGGAACATTTTATCTCTGTTTCTGCAGAAGTCGCAACCCACTTTACATGACTGAGATCGCTTAGCATATCCGGGAGCATGTCCAGAAGATGTGCCACGGTGGAACCAGTTCCCAGGCCAACAACCATATTGTCATGAATAAATTTGACCGCCTCAGCGGCAGCATGCTGCTTCTGTTCCTTCAAGCTCATTCTCTGTCAAATGTGAAAGGCGTTATTTTGTTTTTACCCGCGGAAAGACCCGGTCAAACGATTGGACTGAAATAATATATATCCATGGGCCAATTTGTGTAAGCACGATAGCGACGGAATCTGTAACAAAGACCTTCAGAAAGAGTGAAAGGCCTGCGGTCGATGGCGTCTCCATAACCTCAGCGGATGGCCGTGTGACTGGGTTTATCGGTCTCAATGGTGCCGGAAAAACCACCACCATACGAATCATGGCTGGTCTTCTTGAGCCAGATTCCGGGAACATAATCGTTGATGGCCTGGACCTGAGGCGTGAAAAACCTCTGGCATCAGAGAAGTTGGGCCTTGTTCCCGATCAGTCTTATTTTGATCCGGGGTCAAGAGCAGGTGATCTCCTGGAGTACATGGCCAGTTTTTACTCCCAGGGGACGTGGGACCGGAGAGATCTTTCAAATTCACTGCTCCGCAAGGTCGGACTCTTGGAAGAACGTGATAGGAGGCTGGGAAAATTCTCACTGGGGATGGCAAAGAGGTTTGCCATAGCTGCGTCACTTGTAAATAGCCCGCGAAACATTATTTTTGACGAAGTCCTCAATGGACTTGACCCCGCAGGAATGAAGATGATCCGCGAAATCATACTGGAGATGCGGAAGGATGGCTGCAGCATACTGCTTTCCACCCATGCCCTCGCAGAGCTTGAGGGCATTGCTGACCGGATGGTTGTGATTCACAGGGGGAGGATAATCGGCGAGTTACTCCCGGAGGACATGTATGCGCATGGAGGAAATGACCTGACCGTAAGGATTGAAAACCCCGGGGAGGATACTGAGAGAGTGCTCACGGAGTATGGGAAGGTCTCGGCAGTGGGAAGAAATTTCAGGATAAGGGACGCCAACATTGATGCCCCAGAACTCAATGCTGAACTGATACGCCGCGGTTACAGGGTATCGTCGATTTCTAGGGAAAATGGAAGTCTCGAAAATGCGTTTTTACGACTCATTGAGAAAGTGGATCAAAAGACTCAAAGCTGAGCTTTTCCACCAGTCGCGTAAGAGGGGGACCGCAGTTGCTGTTTCCCTGTTCCTGCTGCTGGGTGTACTCCTGGCTCTGACGCCAAGCGTAAGCAACGTCGTTGCAGAGCACCGTCCTGTATTAATTTCAGGCTTTTACCTTCAGAACGACTCCATATATCTCATGAACTATCTGGCCTATGAGAATGGAAATCCGGTTGGAGGGGCGAAAATATCTCTATATTTTTCAGCGCAGATGATAGAAACTGGAGATAATGCCATAACGGCGGCAAATGGATATGCAAATTATTCTCTCTTCTTCAGGGCAACCTATCTGTCTCAATATGAGTACAACCCCGTGGAGAAGTATTCAGTCATATGCCCGGGTGGAACGTTCAACGGAACCGTTGACCCGGTCCCTGTTTCGTCGCCGAATCCAGGAGTGGTGATCGACCAGATATTCCCTGGAGGTGGAGATTCGGTGGATCACTTTCTCGTGGTAAATTTCCACAGGAAGTCCATCAACACCCAGGTGGAGACCGGTGTTCTCAAAACGCCGAACGGGGATTTCTATCAGACCTATAATTTCTCGGACCCAATCCAGGTTATATCCATACCAGTGGCGAAACTTGGCTGTGTACAGGGATTTCTTAACTATGGCCCGCAGGGATATTCCCAGGATTCTGCAACCATATCTCCATCAGGCTCTCTGCAGATGTTCAAGGATTTCAGCCAGGAATCGCCTGATACCTTCCTCGCCTTCATGATTCCATTGTCAGGGGTCATGGCCGGTTATGTAGTATTTGGCAGGGAGGTGGCTGAGGGGACCATGGACTCCGTTCTGGTCAGGCCCGTGACAAGACGGGAGATAGTGCTCACCAGATATGCATCAGGTGCGGTGGGTTTGACTGTCCTGTACATGATACTCATGACAGCCTCTTTTGCTGTACTCACTGTCAGGACCGGATATTATGGCAGTCCGCTGCCATTTGCCATCTATGCACTGGTATCTGCAGTGGCATCCAGCGCATTAATGTCCTTGATGTTCCTTATTTCAACTCTGAGGCTGAGCAAGAACATGGTATTTGTGGCTGGTTTGATTTCTGCCATTTTCCTGATCATTGGGGTAAGCATCGTCGTTTCACTTGCCCTTACGGCCTCCGCTCAATACTCAAATGGTGGCTATGTCATGGTTAAGGGACCTGCAGTCACGGCGTTATCTATCCTGTCTGCTGCAGACCCTGCAAATCTTTCGAATGGGCTCCTGCCGTTCGCTTACTATGCTGAAATTCCGGCACTTTTCCCATCATATATCGGAAACAGTTTTTCCGTTAGCCAGTCGATACTCGGTTCAAATTTAATCATAATTGCAATGCTTTCCGCAATAGCATGGGTCATCATCCCCGTAAAGCTTTCCATAAGTATGTGGCGCAGGAAGGAATAGATAACTTAAGAGCCAGTCTGCATTATTGCTCTATGGAGAAAAAGAGAGCCAGCGAATCGCAGGTGAGTCTGCACAGAATGGTCCTGCCGGAAGATACCAATGTACTGAACGGCCTCTACGGAGGAAAGCTCATGGAATGGATTGATAACGTCGCGTCAATAATCGCAGCCAAACATGCCAGAAAACAGTGTGTGACAGGGAGTGTTGACAGCATGTTTTTCCTGTCTCCCATAAACCTCGGAGACATAGTGCACTTGGACGGCAGGATCACCTACGTTACCAGAGAGACCATGGAAGTTGAGATCAGCGTTTTTTCAGAGGATACACTGTCGGGGCAGCTACGGTTTACCACCTCTGCACATCTGACATACGTGGCCATCGATGAGAACAGGAAACCCACGCCAGTACCTGGACTCATTGTGGAGACCGATGAGGAAAAGGCCAGATGGAAGGAGGGAGAGGAGAGAAGCAGAAACAGGAAAAAACTTCTTGAGCAGGTCAGGGAAAGAAAGAAGAAAATGACATTTTAAATAAACAGATACTATTTCGCCGAAATGTCATTTAGTACACTAATTGCAATAATGACAACCTCGGCAAATTCTACCCAGATCGCCCAGATTATGGATCGGGTGTACGAGGTTGTCGCATCTGTATCGGCCATTCTCATAGCCATACTCTGGATCCCCATAGCACTGAATTTCTTCAGCGACGACGAGGACAAGCGCTATTCCGCGAAACTGAGGCTAAAGAATGCTTTCATAGGCACAGTGATTTATGTTCTCGCCATGTCCGGGACGCTCTATACCATATTCCTTTACCTGGCAACGGGGTCGTGAATCCTGCTGGCATCGGAGGTCGCCTCCATCATTGGCGACATTATTTCTTTCTTCGATGGCGCTTACATTGCTTCCGCTTCCTTGCTCTGGAACGTGGTGGTTACTTACGGGCTTGCTCCCAAGTACGCCTATGAGATGCTCATAGAAGGAAACACAGGCATCTTACAGTTCTATGGATTCCTGACTTCAAGCATATACGTATATGCTGCAGGGCTTGCCATAATCATCCTTTCCATATACATGCTTGTATCCAACTCGCTGGGTAGTCCCACTTCCCCGGCGAACCTGATGATCAGGTACCTGCTTGCGCTCACAGTATCCCTATTTTCGATCCAGATCTGCAGGGTGATTCTTTCCGCTTCATTTGCCGCATTTTCAGTGGTATGGAACGGCAGTGGAACAGACTGGTACAACCTTACGGGCATTCTCGACTATGGATCCCAGGTACAGGGTCCGGCAGGCAGCGCCTCATCGATCATAACGTTTCTCTTTCTTTCGGCACTGTTCTTCTCTATCATAGCACTCCTGGGAACCCTGGAGATCCGCCAGGCAATCCTGATCTTCATGATACTGGTGCTGCCTCTGTTCTCCATCATGTTTGCCTTCCAGAAGACAGAAAAATATGCGGTTGCGATGTGGAAAATGTTTGCTGAACTTTCCATCCTCCCATTCTTCGTCCTGGTAGTCCTTGAGGCCATGAGCTTTTTCCAGGGGGATTTTCCCCTGCAGCTGGCTCTTCTGTTCCTCAGTTCCGCTCTTCCGTTAATTCTCATGAGCAATAGCAGGATTTTTTACTCCTCCATCTTGGGTTCAATGTTTGAGGGAATCTCAGCTGAAAACGTTGCATCAAGAGTTTCAGGTTTCTCCGGAGCCTTCAGTGCGGTGACCAAGGCCGGGGATGCAACATCAGCACTCTCAAGCCTGACAGGTTTCCGATTGTCGCATGAAATGAAGGGACTCAGCGGACCATATACGTCTCCTGAAACACCGCTGGACTGGAGCAAGGTGTACGCAAGTGAACTTGCGTACAGGAGTGGGGATTAACCCGTGACAGAAGATACACCGTTTCCATCAAACGTTCTTGACTATGGGAGCAGGATACTTGGGATGTCCTATGAGAGGGTCGTGATGGTCGTCCTAACGGTGTGCATCTCCTCGGTGCTGATGGAAATTAGCTATTTTGCAGCAATTCTCTTTACAGTGATGGTCTTTCCGCTGGTCCTGATCTCCAGGGATGACACCCCGCTGTATTCAGCAGTGCTTAGGGCGGTCGTATATCACACCGCCCCAAAGAGAGCCGAGATTCACACACATTATTCAAGAATCACATCAAGGAACTGCATAATCGCCTTCCATGGAAGATTGCTTTCCATCACAGGCATTGCTCAGAGATCCATTTTGAGGCTTGGAGACTCAGAGAGGGCCTCAGCCATTACACTGATGGAGAAAACGTTCAATTCCATGGGTACAGATGCGATCTTTCTTAGCATCCCGGTGGACTCAAGCAGAGTTCCTCTACCTGCGTTTTCGGGTGGTGGGAATATCAATCAGCTGGAGGATTATGAGAATCTTGTAGCACACGCATGCAGAGGCAGTTTTTATCAGTCGGCATACGTGATACTTACCGGACATGAGGTGAATCAGACCACCCTGGAAAACGAGACCGCAGGTGTCAGACGCTACCTGGAGAGCTATGGCTTTGCCTGCAGGGATCCGGGAGAAGAGGAGACTCTGGAGTGCCTCAGTTTCCTGGAGTGAAACAATGGATCATTTGCACGGGGATCACGGAAGGGAACGTTCCACTGTCTTTCACGTCAGGCGGTACTATCTATCGGGAAAGAAGCATTATGCATTTCTCTCGCTGAATAACGTGGCAGAAAACCGTATCAAGATGATCTATGAACTCATCGACGGGCTAAGTTTTCCAGTATACACTAGGGTGGTGATGAAAAGATATCCTGACGTGAAGGCTAGATCCATACTCAAGAGAATTGGCGCGGACAGGATTTCGGATCAGCGCCTGACCTCGGAAAGCAACAGACCACTGAAAAATAAGCTGGAAATCCAGCTGCGTTCACTCGAGCTTCTCAGCATGAGGGTCACACGGGATGGCGACGCACTCTTTCAGGTGTCGATGACATTTGTTGTTTCAGGATCTCACCCCGCAGATCTCAATGGAAACCTCCGGAGGTTCGCCCGTGCAATGTCCCTGCTTGGTTTTGACCTGACACACGAACCTGTGATTTCAAGGCGCAGGGTCGGAAAGCTCGTCAACCCCCTTGGTAGCCATGGTTCAAGATACATCATGGACAGCAGATCCGTATCCTCCATAATCCCCCTGTACTATGAGAGTAATCCACCCAGGAGCGGTCTACTGCTGGGGATAGATGCAGAAAGCGAGAAGCCGGTATTCGCCGACCCGTTTGGAGGGAATTCCTACAACTCGGTTGTGGTTGGAGAGACAGGCAGCGGAAAATCATTCTTCTCAAAACTACTGCTGATGCGAGCGCTTCTGACAGGTATGGCAGAAAGCGTTCTGGTCATAGACCCGATGGGAGAATATGGATCGGGACTGTTTTCTCAATCCTCCACAGTCATAGGAGAGGAAGACCTGATTTCCGCAAACGGGAAGATCATAGACAAGGCTTCGTTCAGCAGATTGAACATAATCAGGCAGTCTCCTGACGAAATGGAGCGAAGGTCGGACCTGCTTGAGGCAACCATTGATATCACAAACAGGTTTCTCAGGTCAGGTAATGGAGCGAGGAAGATCATTCTCATAGACGAGGCACATACATACTTCAAATCCGCC
Organism: Thermoplasmatota archaeon; assembly: GCA_023379345.1. Taxonomy (GTDB): domain Archaea; phylum Thermoplasmatota; class Thermoplasmata; order Thermoplasmatales; family Thermoplasmataceae; genus UBA509. The sequence goes on along the minus strand of JAMCUV010000104.1, from coordinate 34,637 downwards.
CGGACAACCAGCTACCTGGACGCAATCTACAGGAGTTCACGTCACTACAATGCTTCAGTGATAAGCATAAGTCAGAACCTGGAAGATTTCACGGGAACGTCAGAGGGAAAATCCATGCTTTCAAACAGCAGTATGAACTTCATTTTCAGGAACAAAGACAGGCAGAGGAACGGAATAAGCTTCCTAACCTCCAGCAGATTTGGCGAGATGCGGACAGACCTCCTGCCAGGAGGGAAAAGAGATCCATACTCCGAGTGTTATTTCTACCGAGACGGCATGCTACGAAGATTGAGGATTATCTGTACCACAAGGGAAGCTGAACTGATCGGTCATTCATGAAGAGCGTTCTTCTTCAATGTCCTTCTCGTGCATCAGGAGAAGAGTCAAGAGGCCAAATACAACTACGGGCGCAACAAAGGAATACAGGCCTATGTCTGTCCACGTCCCATAAATTATGGACCATCCAACGTAGAATGATAGACCAAGTACCACCAGAAACAGCCCGAAAAACCTGTATATGTTCCTTACCGTGATCTTTGGAAGTGGGATCATGCTTGTAAGCCTGGGCCTGGTTGAAGTTTTTGACTCCTCGATCTGCCTTTCCGGCGTCTCCCTCCGCTCCATTTTACGGAGTGCCATAGATACACTATAATTAACAGTTTTGGTGTCTGCACTGAGGCGATGTCTGGAGCGAAGGGTACTTAGCACTTGTGAGCGGGAAACCCCCCACCCATTTCATGGCGGGACGGGACAAACTGCTTATCGAACACGCACAGGATGCATCCATTGGCATGCCAGATGGTTATACCCGTTCCCGTACATTGGTTCATTCCACGGACTGTCACCCTGACCGGTGCTAAAGATACAGGAGAACGTTAATCGTCACTGTAAACGCAGGTGCGGTTGTAATACCGACCCGCCCCAAGAACATGTCCGGAAGATGCTCAGCATGCGGAAACATAACACATGAGCCGGGATTAACGGACAGGATGTGCCTCTGGAGCCTGACCATAGACAGAGAGATCAAAGCCGCAATAATATCCACAATGCAGGACTGTGTCAGGGAGGGAAACGCCACAAGATACGCTCGTGGAGAACAGAGATCTACCAACGCTAACGCGCTCACTGAAATCGGAAGGCCATTATTTCAAGAGCGGGTTTCACCTTAAGATCCAGTCTCGCAAGACAGACGTTCCAATTAATTTTATCAGTAAATATTTATCTATAATGCTGCAATTCAGTATGAAAATGCAGGACCCCGCTAAGCACTTTTTCCGATGCACTGACAGAGAAAGGGCAATATTTGAAGCAGGAATCAAACTGGGAACGGTATATCACCAGTACGTAGGGGTTCCAGTCAACCTGAGCAATGTCACGTCCCTGGAAAATGCCATCAAGGAAAGCGTGAAAGTCCAGCCTTTTGTTGAGGATGCCGAGGTCAGGATTGATCCGGACATAGTCAAAAAGAGGCAGGGCATTTATAAGTATATAACACTCTCTGGAGACATGCTCAGGGTACACATCCGCATTAGATATGGTGCAGAATCTGTGGATGCCTACCTGAAATATGTTGATGAAATGGATTATCCTCTTATGTATATTGGAGGAAGCTGAATGGCGGTCAAGGTAGGAATAACTGGGCCAGTTGGGTCTATCAAGTCCGAAGTGGTCAAAAAGATTATTGAGATGCTGGAAAACGAGGGCGCAGTTATTCACGGCCTTCTGATGGGTGAACTTTACACAAACAGCAAGATTACGGGTTACACGTTATATGATCTCAACACCAAGAAGAAAATTAAATTCGCGGACAGTTCCATCATATCAAGAATAAAGATTGACAAGATCGGGGTGGATACCAGGATACTCGAAGAATTTGTGGCGCCAAGCCTTGTCAAGGCCCGTGAAGTTGCAGATTACATCGTGATAGATGAAATAGGCAAACTTGAGAATACCACAAAGATTGTCCAGAAGGAGATCGATCTCACATTGAACTCCGATAAGCCCCTCATAGTGACACTGCACAAGAAATCGAGGAATCCGGTACTGCAGGAAATAAAGAGCCTGGAAGGCGTCAGGGTCTTTGACCTGACTCCCATTAATAGAAACATCCTTCCCTTCAAGGTCATCAAAGTCCTTAAGGGGGAAGAAGGAATCGTTTGATCTTCACTGAGGGAAAGGTAAGAATAAGAGCTGGCCTGGATCAGGGTGGAACAGGTCCAGGAAAAAAGTCACCAGGTTTTTTCAATAGGTCACAGGAGACCAACAGAAACATCACCATTGCAGTGCTGAACACGTTCCTTCCCCAGAAGGTGCTGGACGGTTTCGGCGGCACTGGAATAAGAGGCATACGCATTGCGAAAGAGCTCGGCCTTGGAGTCACCATAGCCGAGCCTGACGAGCGTTCTCTGAGCATAATAAAGGAAAATGCAAAGCTCAATGATGCCGACGTGGAAATTATCCACGGCAGGTTCGAGGAGATCGCCGCCAGCAGGCGTTTCGACTATGTGGATATTGACCCATATGGCAGCCCAATTTCTTTCCTGTATGATGGAATCAAGAGTGTAAAAAACGGCGGCATGCTAGGGATCACTGCCACGGATCTTACAGGCCTGACAGGGTCCAGCCCATCCAAGACTTACAGGAGATATGGCGCGAGGATAATCTGCGATAACTTCAAGCATGAAACTGGCGTCCGTCTCCTGATATCCGCTGTAATAAGGCACGCTGCAGCAATGGACATCGCCGCGGTCCCCGTGCTCTCGGTTTGGAACTCCCACTACTACAGGCTATTCTTCAGGCTCAGGACAGGTGCAGCGCTTGCGGATCGTCTTATTTCCAGTATTTCAACCGTTGATAAACATGAAATTGTGTCTCCGGATCTCCCAAGCACACGCGAAGGCCCCCTATGGCTTGGCAATCTGCATCAGCAGGATATAGCCCATATGTTGAAAATACCGCCGTGGATAAGCATTGCTGACAGGTATCTGGAGTCATTTTCAAGCGACAACCTGGAAGTCTTCTTCATAGATTCTGCGCTTGAAGCATCCTGGAGGAAAGGCGACATGCCACAGATAAATAAGATAATAAAGCTTCTGACAGAATCAGGCATCAGGTGCGGAAGGACGCAATTTTCTGGCACCGGGATAAAAACCTCTGATCCCGGCGAAACAAGGAAGACCGTTCAGAGCCTGATTCCCATGCATAGTTGATATATTCAGACAGATCAGTAATAGAGATTCAGGCCAAGAAATTTAATTAACAGTATGTACAATGACCCGCCATGAACAGGTGGATAGCCATACTCAGGCCCGTCAACGGCGTCATGGGCATAGCGGCCACCTGGATATCGGCCTTCATTGCCGTAGGATTTGGCATATCAGCATATCTTGTGCCCGTGAGCATCGGTTCTGCGATCGTGTTCATGGTCACCTCGGGAGGGAACATTTTCAATGATTATCTGGACATTGAAACAGATCGGATGAACCATCCCCAGAGACCATTGCCAAAAGGGGAAATAAAAAAGGAGAATGCGCTCGCTGCAGGTATTCTGCTTTTTCTCGTCTCTCCGATCCTTTCTTTCATTTTCATTAGCTTCATTTCACTTGCCGTAGTCGCCGCAGCAGAGATAGTTCTACTGCTCTATGAAATCAGGACCAAACACCTGGGTCTCACAGGCAACTTGAGCGTAAGCGTCCTCGTTGGGCTGATCTTTATTTTTGGGGGCATATCAGTCAACTCCGTTTCCAGGATGGTACTGCTCTTTTTCATGGCTGTCCTGGCAAATCTCTCAAGAGAGGTGATAAAGGATATCGAGGATATGGAAGGAGACGTGGACAGGATGACGTTTCCCAAGTCCCATGGGTTGAAAAGTGCCCGGATTGTCGCATCAGTTTCAGTGCTGAGCGCAATTGCAGTCTCCTTGGTCCCCTATCTGCTCTCCATTTTTGGGATTGAGTACCTGATTGCCGTGCTGGTAGCAGATGCTACATTCATAGCATCTCTGCTCCTCATGCCAGGCAACGTGTCCAGGAGCCAGAATGTTTCAAAACTTGCCATGATATTCGGGCTTGCGTCCTTTGCAATAGGTGGTCTTTTCTGAGCGTATATTCTGAGATAAGAGGGCTTTCACGAAGAAGAAAGGTGCATATGACCCTCATTGATCCCGCTTCCCAGGATCCGGCAAGAGCCGGAGAAATTTCCGGGGAGGCAGAGGAAGCGGGCACCGATTTCATAATGGTCGGGGGTTCCACGAATATAGACCAGGGCATGATGGACAGAACCATTGACCAAATAAAGGCTTCATGTTCCCGCAGGATCATCATTTTTCCCGGCTCCAGCTCCATGGTGAGCGGCAAGGCCGATGCAATCTACTTCATGTCCCTGCTCAACTCAAGGAACCCTGATTTCATAATCAGGCAGCAGGCGAGGGCTTCCCGCTACCTTTTGGGAATGGGACTTGAGACAATTCCCATGGGCTATATCGTCGTTGAGCCCGGAATGACTGTTGGCAGGGTGGGAGAGGCAGATCTCATCCGCAGCGAGGATCTCAAATCTGCACAGGATTACTCCCTTGCAGGACAGTTTTTTGGAATGAGGCTGATATATCTGGAAGCAGGGAGCGGAGCCACAAGCCCTGTCCCGCCTGACATGATCTCGGCAGTAAAGGCAGTCCTGAAAGTACCGCTTATCGTGGGGGGCGGCATCCGGGATCCTTGTGCCGCATCGCGTGCTGCAAAGGCTGGAGCCAACATCATCGTCACGGGAACCATTGCCGAGAAATCCGCTGAAGTAAGACCGGTTCTTGAGCCGATAATCCAGGCAGTCAGACATAGCAGCAGAGACGATAAAATTTAGAACGGCATAGAATTCCACGTCCATGGTCAGGATAGGGGTAGAGATTGAATATCTCCCCGGAGTTGAGGATCCAGAAGCGCTGAACATTGGAAAGAACCTGCTTATACTGGGATACGACAGAGTGAAACAGGTCTCTATCAGGAAGACCTATATGCTCGATATATCCGGAAGCAGGGAAGAGGCCGAGAAAATCGCCAGGAATATTGCCGAAAAGTTGCTGGTCAACAAGATCATTCAAAATTATCGCATCAAAACGGCAGGCGAATGATGGCAGATAGGAAGTTCAGAGTTAAGAGCGTAAGGCTGAGGGAAGCCGACGAAAGAAGGCTGATCTCATTGAGTAAACGCTACTCGCTGTCGCTGAACATCGAGGAAATGAGAAGGCTTCAGGAGTACTTCAAGGGGATAGGGAGGGAACCAACTGATGTGGAACTTCAGGCAATGGCACAGGCATGGAGCGAACACTGCAGCTACAAGTCCTCGAAGATCTACCTGAAGAAATATCTTGGAAACCTCCGGACAGATTACACCATCCTCGCAATGGAAGACGATGCGGGCGTAGTGGAATTCGACAGCGATCACGCATACGTTATAAAGATGGAGAGCCACAATCATCCCAGTGCTGTGGAGCCATACGGGGGAGCGGCCACCGGCGTAGGGGGCGTCATAAGGGACGTGCTCTGCATGGGCGCCAAGCCAGTTGCGCTCATGGATTCGCTCTTTTTCGGGAAACCGGACTTTGAAGCCGGGGACAGGCTGTCGACAAGGTTCCTGATGAGAGGAATCGTGGGCGGGATCAGAGACTACGGCAACAGGGTCGGGATCCCCAATGTGTCCGGATCAGTGGACTTCCACGAGTCATACAACAGCAACCCTCTGGTTAACGCGGGATGCCTGGGCATAGCCAAGAGGAGCGATATCCGGAGAAGTTTTGTAACGAAGCCGGGAACTCTGCTTTTACTCGTGGGAGGTCGTACAGGAAGAGACGGCATACATGGTGTGACGTTCGCTTCCCGATCCATAAAGGCAGGAGACAAGGAGAATGCAAGATCTGTGCAGCTGGGGAACCCCATTATAAAGGAACCCCTCATCCACGCCATCCTTGAAGCCAACGACAGGGGACTCATATTAGGCATGAAGGACCTTGGAGGCGGTGGCCTGTCCAGTGCAGTTGGTGAATTTTGCCTGGGAGGTGGTCTTGGCGGTGAAATTGATCTTACCGGGGTCAAACTCAAGGAAGAGAGAATGGAACCATGGGAGATATGGATAAGCGAGAGCCAGGAGAGAATGCTTCTGGGAATAGACGAAAAAGACCTTTCCGCGCTGGTATCCATAACGGATGCCTGGGACGTGGAGAGCTCAGTGATTGGAAGGGTGGTGGAGGGGAACAACCTCAAGATCGAGTTTGAGGGGAAGACTGTTCTGGATCTTGATCTCAACTTTATGACTTCCGGCCCTCTCTATGCAAGACACTTCCTTGTGCCGGAAAACGTTCCAAGAGACCTTGTGCTTCCAAGGGAGATGAAGAGATACGACGATCTGATTTTGGAGCTTGCAGGTTCCCCTGCGGGCTGCTCAAGGCAGAGAATCGTGAGACAGTATGACTATACAGTGATGGGAAGCACCTACAAGGCCCCGCTTACTGGTTTGCCCAATATTGAAACACACTCGGACTCAGCTATTGTCATGCCCGTTTCTGGCTCGAACAAGGGGATATGCATCACGTCGGGATCGCTACCGGCGCATTGCGCAGTGGACCCTTACAGGGGCACTCTGTTAGCGCTGTCAGAAGGGTTCAGGAACATCCTCTGTTCGGGAGGGGATCCCCATTCTCTGGTCGATTCGCTCAATTTTGGCGACCCTGAGGATCCCATGGTTATGGGGCAGTTCATTGAATCTGTCAGGGCGATTGGGGACTTCTGCAGGAAGCTTGGTATTCCTGTTGTGGCGGGCAACGTGAGTTTTTATAACCGGTCTGGAGGCAATAATATCGCCCCCACTCCAACCATACTCATAGCGGGGATCATCAATGATGCCGGGAATGCCATACCGAATCATTTCATGGAGCACGGAAGCATAGTTGTGCTTGCAGGCAGGCAGACTCCAGGATTATGCGGAAGCATGCTCCTCGATCATGTGAAGAAGGGGTGCTCCTCGCATCCTGACGTGGATCTGGATGAGCTGCAGAAGCTTAGAGCAGCGATGCTTGAGGCAGCAGAGAATAAGCTGATCCTTTCCGCCCATGATGTTACACAGGGAGGGATTGTTATGTCTGCCATGGAGATGTCGCTTGGAAGATCCGTAGGGGTTGACATTGATCTTACAGACATCTCGAGTTCCAGAAGCCTGGTGAAGATGTTTTCAGAGTCCGGTAACTGCATCCTTCTGGAGGTGAGGGAAGAATTGCTGGAAAGACTCAAATCCACATTCAGGGACGTTCAGCTAACAACCATAGGTCGAACAGGAGGGAAACGAATCAAATTCACCGATCTATCGCTGCTTCTGGCCGACGTAGATATTGAAGAAGCCAGAAATAGATGGGATCACGGGCTGGACGATCTGGTCTAGGATCGCAGGCGGGTACAGGAAAATTGAATTAAGAGCCTACTCGACGGAGGCTCTGTTAATCCTGACCGGGGTACGGGGCCTGTCATTCCTGTCTGTGGGCACTTTACTTATAGCGTCCACCACTTCCATGCCTGAGACAACCTTACCGAAGACCGGGTGCTTCGTGTCCAGATAGTTGTTGTTTACCGTGTTTATGAAGAACTGGCTGCCACCTGTGTTTGGACCGGCATTGGCCATGGATATGGTTCCCCGGCTATTCCTGTTAGACTTGGTGAACTCATCCTTGATCACGTATCCCGGTCCGCCCGTGCCATCTCCCTTGGGATCGCCGCCCTGGATCATGAAATCTGGTATCACTCTGTGAAATATGGTGCCATTATACAACCCGCTCTTAACCAGCTTCAGAAAATTACCTCCGGTTATGGGCATTTCCCTGTCGTTGATTTCCAGCCGTATATCGCCCATGGTAGTTTCCAGTTTTACTATGGTCATGCGATGTAATCACCACGGGAATTATTTATTTATGTCTGGCTCAAAGGAGCTAAGGTGAATGGTGCCGGATCATCCCCTAGAGTGCAGGGGAACGTTATTTCAAATCAGGCACGTAATCTACAAAAGGCTCATCGCAGTAAGGGCAGTTTCCCTCATTTTCTTCAATCTCTTCAGGAGTTGCTTCTTTTCTGCAATTCTGGCACATCATATCTCCCGTATCCTACGTGGATATAATAAGTGAAATGTTCTGCAGTGGATCATATAAGTCAGGGATTCCTTGGGTCACATTGAAGAAGACCGTTCCCATGAATGTCCACAGTTGAGAGCCAAAGAAAAAAATGAGGCAAAATATACGGAAGCCATGCAAATATTCTGAGAGCGTCAACCACATCACGCTCACAAGTTTACATAATTATGGCACTTCCATCAGGTAGTCACCAAAGCCTTGAAATGCCAGTATCATGGATGTAATGTGCAAGCCAGAAAATTCGGAGGTTGAGTTTTAGTTCTCCATTCTGAGCAGGGCAATGCACTGCGGGCACATCCAGATTGCGCGCATGGAGACATGTATGCAACCTTCAGAACTGGAATGAAGTCAAAATTTCTCCACACGTTCTGGCAAAACCATCTGCACCTGAAAGGTCCAGGCGAAAACAGAACAAAAAGTGAGAGCCTCACATCCTTCAGGATGGAGAGTATGTGAGTCTCCAGAAAAGTGCTTTACTGTTCCAGTGGTGGACAAAATCGGTTATGACAGGATCGGACAAATCCCCTCATCCGTTATTGTTTTCTGCAAGGTACAGGTTATATAACCAGAGAGGGCATGCGATCGTTAGTGTCACTTGCCGGGCTCTACTTGATACCGCATGGCGATGAGATAATTGACCTCCCGGACGAAAGCAGCCGGGTGATGGCGGATAAGATCATGCAGGTCTGCAGCACAGACGTATCGGATTCTGTGGCCATCATATCTCCTCATTCTCTCTCGCTGAGCAAGAATGTGTCCGTTATCATGTCAAGCTACCTTAAGGTCAGTTACAGGCTTAAAACTGGGGTCCTCAGGAGAACCTATGAGAGCGACAGGGCGCTCTCCGAGAGCATTCTCCGCCTTGATCCTGGATTCACGGAGGCCGCATCATTGATCACGTCCTCCGGTCCAAATTCCATATTTCCAATGGATTTCGGTACTGCCATACCGCTTCGTTTCTTTGGAAAGAGGAAGATCTCAATGATGGGGCAGCCAAGGGTCCAGAGAAGAGACTCACTGGTACATTTTGGGAGAATGTTATTCAGGGCCGTTCAGGGGTATGATCAAAAAGTGTCTGTGATCATCAGTGCGGATCAAGCACACACTCATTCCTCCAGTGGGCCTTATGGGTATTCACCAGATGCAGCATACTATGATTCTCTCATAACGGAGTCCGTGAAGAACTCCAATCTCTCCCCCCTTTTAGAATTGAGCGAAGAGACCATTACCCGCGCAAAACCTGACAGTTACTGGAACATGCTGATCCTTCATGGTTTCCTCAGTGAATCGGGGATCAGGACTAAGTTTGACTATTACTACGTTGCCGGATATTTCGGGATGCTCCTGGGGCATGGGGAATTGCCCCGTAAATCTCAATGAGTGAGGGGCCGCTGATACTGAAATAGTAAGAACGTTTACTGCCTGTGTAAATTTTATGAGCGGCATCGTGCTGCTGCATTATGATAGAAGAGCTCAGAAGTCTGGCAGGGCAGATCACGTTCAAGCAGAAGCTTGATGTGTTTCCCAACGACAATGATTTCGACAGGATCCTTATTTTTGGAATGGGTGCGTCTGGTCTGGTGGGGAATATTTTTCAGGAAATATACAGTGATATGCCCGTCATAACTGTCAATGACAGGAATGTCCCCAATTTTGTCAATGGCACCACCCTTGCCATAGGCATAAGTTACTCGGGAAATACTGTGGAAACTGTCGATGCTCTTGCAGAGTGCGCCAGAAACGGGGCCCATATAAGAACCATTACCTCGGGTGGAATCCTGGGCTCCGAGTCATATAACCCGCTCATCGTGCCGGCGGGTCTTCAGCCCAGATCCTCACTTGGCTATCTTCTGATCCCGCTCTTCAGGACATTTATGTCCTTTGGAAATTCCGATTACAACGAGACCCGTGACATCCTTGCTGCCATGGACAGCAACAATTCTGACATCAGGAAGATGGCTGAAGCCCTGAACGAGAAAGGCAGCATTCCCTTCATATATGGTTTCTGGCCGTTCCGATCCATTGCATACAGGTGGAAAACCCAGTTCAACGAGAACTCAAAGTGTCTTGCTTACAGCGGATATTTCCCAGAAATGGCCCACAACGACATAGTGGCTTTGCGTCGTACCTTTCTCAGGGACAAGATCAGTTTCATCGCGTTCGACCCCGTTGAGAACCGGTTTGTGTCGGAGAGAATAAAGGCCATCTCTGAGATTACTGAAACAGATTTCACTCTCATACGGCCACGAGGGAAATCCCTGCTGGCCAGACTGTTTTACCTGATCCATTTTGGCGACTATCTGTCCTATTACCTGGCACTGGAGAGGGGGATCGATCCCGTAGACGTTAGCGAAATCACCGAACTGAAGCGGAGAGTTAAGAATTAGGGTTCCAGTAGCCTTGAATTTCCCGGGGGGAGGATGGACTCTATCTCCTCCACATCCACAGCAAGGATTTCTGCTATCCTTCTCGCAACCGACAGGCGCTTCGTGTCTCCAGGGGCTATCCTCACAAGTTTGGTTTCAACGTTTCTGGGTATGCCCACCGGAGAGATCATGGGAATTACTGCGTCCCCGTACTGGTAGAGTCCTATCTCAAGCTCCATTCTGAGATTGAACACGTAATTCCTCTTTCCCCTGATTATCCATGCACCCTTGGAGACATACTCTCCGGATTCAGCGGTCTTGCTCACCTGTTCCGGAAACACCCAGTATGCCGAGCCAGATGCAATCCCTGCAGCCCATGCCCTGGAAAAGGAGATTGCAAACGTGCACACCTGCCTGACGGATTCCTCATTTATCTCTCCGGAAGTCGAACGCTTAACCACGGTACTCGGGGCACCGTACAGGTCCGCATGCACGTAGAGATCGTTATGCTCCAGGTGCTTTTTGACGAGATTCTCATTGGTCTTTCTGTCTCTCCCAGCCAGCACCAGTTGGCCGTCCGCAGTCATATACCAGTGGTATACCTCAAACCAGTTCTTCTGTCTCCGTTTTGGCCTAGCCTGTTTTTCTGAATGTTCCAGCAGTCTTTCAGATTCTACCAGCGCGACCTCCGCTCCATGCGCCTTCTCCACGTATTCCTTGGAAATGGAGAACAGATCGCTGGCATTCTCTCCTGCGGTTCTGGCGACGTTCAGCGGAAGTTCAGCCTCCCCCTTCTGCAGATACACCTTCCCGCGGTCGTAGTCAATGCTCTTTATTGGCATCCCGTCGATTGTCTCCCCGGGCTTGAGTGTCCCGGACTTTATGCCCTCCCTGAGAGCTTTCAGCATACCGCCATAATATGGCAGCTGGGAGATGATCTCCTGACCGAGGGCTTTCATGACTGCGGAGTGTCTCATGAACTCCTCTATGCTTCTCCGCTGAGACTCTATTCTCCTCGCCAGTGGCTTCTCCTGCATGGTGGTCTCTGGATACTTGGCAAAATAGAAGGAGAGCCCCTCGCCCAGATCATCAAATATTCTGTCCGGGTCTTTCCTAAGAGACCTCATGGTTACCGGGGACAGGACCTGCTCTTCATCGTAATAATACGCCCTGCCTGCTCCTGCCTCGTCTGCAATTTCATGGAAAGAACGCAGTATTTCAACTGCACGATCGGAGACGTCCACAGCCTTGATATCTTTTCCCACGCCTATTCTGAAGCATATCTCCTCGGCCAGGTCTCCTCCCGTGTTCATTCTCGTGGCAATGGTTTGGACTATGGTTCCCGTGCTTCCCGAAAGAATGGCTGACGCATCCTCCGAAGTGAGTTCAAAGGGGTTGATGGAAACCGGAGGAACGTATTTCTCCCCCTTGATCAGTTTCCGGTTCTTCCATTCCCTCGGGTTCAGGACAAAAGTGATGACCTGATCCTGTGTTATGATCAGGTTGCCCTCCCTGAACATTTCCAGGATCAGCTGCTGTCCTCCATATAGCTTCAGGATGAGCACCCTGTCGAAGGAGTGCTGCCTGATCTCCTCGATCTTCCTCTCGGAGAGCATCTTCCTCAATGTAAGGGCGAGCATTCCAGGCTCCCTGCCCTGATCAGCGTCCATGAAGGCCACCCCTCTTTCCAGGGACACATATAGGTTCCTTCTCTTTGTGTCGCTACGGTAAATCTGGAATATGAATGATTTGGCTCCTACCTGATGGATCTTCTTGATAAAACTGCCTGCAATTTCAGAGCTATATACGGAGACAAATGAATAGAGATCCAGCGAAGACTGTTTCAGCCTCATCTTGCAATAGGCGAATCTGTTCTATGTATTCCTATTTTGCCCAGAAGATACCCCTTGCAATGAATGATGATCTCAATGTCTGTTGGACGGAAAGGACTTGTAATTCTATCTCCCGGTTCACGAGGGAAGAAGCAATCCCTGGCGAGATGTTACAAAGAGGAGGAACGACCTGATGTACAACGCGTCTCTCTGCACCCGAACGAGCACATTCAGTTCAATATAGGCACGTCGCAGAACCAATATGCTATGAGTGTGTACGTCTTCTACCCAATGGATATCATATGATGCAGGTGTTAATATTTTACTACACGTTTTAAAATTCACCGACTGGGATAGGCAGGGATTTTGCTAACCCAGTGCTTGGCATAGCGGGACCTGGGGCCATGGGACTGAACGTCATGCCACCAGTTAATATTGGAGTTCAGGTGCAGATTTTGTTACAATTTCCATCCTTGCGATCGCTGTAACTCCCGCAACTGATGACTGCAGGGGTGACGGAAAAGCCAATGACACCGGTAACACAGATCGCTGTGAACAGGTTCGAACCTGTTAACCCAAAGCGTTACGATGCAAATGTCATTTCGAATTAACGCACATTTCCATGCCACCGGGTTGCAAAGACTCCCCGCTCAAGTGGAATATAATATGGCGAAGAGATTGAGGAATGGACTTGAAGGATTCGGAAGCAACTCTCCTCTTCCTCTTTATGGCATGTTCATATGCCCTGAACTACCCCATTCTAAAGATCGCATTTACCATGGAGCCGCCATTGGTGGTCCTTTTTTACAGGATCCTTTTCGCACTGGTATCCTCATTCCCCTTTCTCGTCTTCAAGCTGAAAGAATTCCCAGTGAGACATGGGGATAATGTCGTGGTGCTGCTTGTTTCCATGCTCAATATAGTGGGCTTCATGGGATTATGGTTCATTGGCGAAAGCATGGTCAGTGCCAGCCTGAGCTCCATTCTGGTATACACATACCCTCTCTTCAACGTGCTACTTTCTGTTATATTCATTAGAGAGAAGCCAGGCAAAGGCACCATTGCCGGCATGATCATAGGATTCATTGGCGTAATAATGGTTGCTTCAGCTAATGTCTATCTCAATGGTTATCTTGGAGTTGTGCTTCTCATTGTCAGTGCGTTGAGCTGGGCCGCTGGCACCGCGGTTTTCAAGAAAAAGACCGCACACATAGATGTCAGGACGATTAACGTCCTGCAGTACGCATACTCACTTCCCGTAATCCTAGTGCTGACATACGTTGTGGGAGGATCCCCGTTCTCCGGCCTGACCCCGGAATTCATTGGTGTGGGACTTTATCTTGGCCTTGTTGGGACCTATGTTCCTTACCTCATATACCTGATCCTTTTCAGAAATTATTCCATCTCTAAAATTTCCCCTTATTTCTTCATAATTCCAGCGATATCAGTTGTGTTCAGCAGCATCTTACTTGGCGAGAGAATAAGCCTGCTCACGGCATCCGGTTTTGCCGTAATTTCATTTGGCGTATTTCTTAGCAACAGGTGACTGGAACCCTCTAAGGGGGCGTTTTCATGGGGATAGTCCTATGAATTTAGTGAATACAGCTTCTTCCTCATGTCAGTCATGTCTCTTGTCTCCCGGATGAGACCCTGCCTGATGAGGGACGAAAGCGAATTCTGTGTTGTCCTCCGGTTGAGGCCGGTCAGTTTCATGACTCTCTCCTGATCAACGGTGCCATGGGAGCTTATGATGTAATAGACAAAACGGGAAGAAGGTCCTCCATTTATGTCAGGAAGTACTGAGTGGATCCCGAATGTATCCCCCCGGAGGCTCTGACGCTGTGTCTCCAAGGCAGCAACGCTTCCGACACCCACGTTACCCAAATTCACCTCACTTCCAAGTCTCAGGATTAGGTTGGTCTGCTGCATTTCCTGTGGCGCTTCGAACATGATCTTTCCAAGCCCGAATTCCGATACAATGGCATCGACCCAGTCCCACTTTATTCCCCCTGCGTCATCATAAATTGCGACGCTTCTCCCCGATTCCCGTCCCTCCACAATCGCGATGTCCGGATCAAGATCAATGGCCACGTGGAGCCTGTCAAGTGTCGCTTTCAGGGTCAGTTGATTTCTGGAGTCTTTCTTTCCTACTTCTATGTGCACACGCATTCCCAGGGATCTGGCAAGTTCCACCATGCCTCTTTTCTCTGTTCTCGGAATCTCAATGAGCCCTTCGCTAATCTCAAGGGTCCCGAAGCCTGTCCTGGATAGTTCACGTATGCACGTCTCCTGCTTCCTCTTGGTCGTGCAGTATTCAAGCAGGGTCCCTCCATTGGATACACTTACCCCCAGGGAGGTCCAGCCCCTGACCCATCCCTCCAGCTCGTCTGCGTCAATCAGAAATGGGATGCCCCAGCCGATCTTGACGACATCAATGAACTCGGAGAGCGATCTTGCCACAGGACCGAGGCCGCCGGAAACCCGATCAAGAACCATTGTCACGCCACTGACATGTGGTTTGGGCCTGGAAGCATCAATCACGCTCTGAAGAAATTTAGCCATTGTGAGAGAGCGGTACAGCGTATATGAATATAATGTCTGTATCTATATCATATATACGCAAATTATGCAGATTATATGAAGAGTTGTAGCACATAATATGCCTTATTTTCCTCAGGCAGATAAGGTGCAATGGAATTGTGGAAAGCATCAGGATTAACGGAGGAATCTATGGATGCAGAGACCCTCATAAGATGGACTGCTGAAACGTTTGGAAACAAGTCGATGTTTGCATGCAGCTTTGGAGCAGAAGACATGGTCATTCTGCACATGATTGTGCGCATGCGCGGTGAGATAAGCGAATTGCCGGAGATCGTCACCCTGGACACCGGCAGACTTCACGAGGAAACGTATGCTCTCATGCAGTCGGTAAGGGAGACTTATGACATAGAGATCAGAACTCTGACCCCCGCCACCGGGCAGTTGAGCGAAATGGTAACTGTTCACGGACCAAATCTATTCTACAAGTCTGTGGAACTCAGGAAATTGTGCTGCAGGGTCCGAAAAGTCATTCCGCTGGAGGAAGAACTGGAAAGCCACAGCGCCTGGATCACAGGGGTAAGAAAGGAGCAGTCTGAGGAACGGTCGAGTGTCGTGAAGATCGCCTCCGATCCCGTAAGGCCTCATCTTTTGAAGGTAAATCCTCTTTCTGACTGGAGCACACAGCAGTTGTGGGACTATATCAGGCAAAATAACGTTCCTTACAACTCCCTGCATGATAGGGGTTTTCCCAGCATAGGTTGCGCTCCCTGTACCAGGGCCGTTGCAGCAGGCGAAGACCTGAGGGCAGGGAGGTGGTGGTGGGAAGGCGGAAAGAAGGAGTGCGGAATCCACACACAGTCTGGAGATGTTCATACTGGGTTCATAACGAAGGTTGACCGGAAATGATACCAGAACCCCATGGAGGAAAGTTGGTTTCAGTCGGGGTGGCAGATGCAGAGAAGGCTCTTGAGTTCTCTGCAGACCAAAGGATCATGGTGCCGGAAGGGGCCAGGATCGCTGCGAGACTGATTTCCACCGGAGTTTACAGTCCGCTGACCGGCTTCAACACCAGTGAAGAGACGGATTCAGTTCTCAAGGAACAGCGGCTCCCCGACGGAAATATCTGGCCAATCCCCGTGCTGCTTCAAGTCAGTGAGCCTGACTATCAGGGGGGGCGTGAAGGGGAAGAGATCCTGATCCATGACTGCAACGGACCTGTGGCTGTCATCGTTATTTCGGAAAAATTTCAGATTGATCTTAAGGAGGCGTCCAGACACATCTTCGGAACCACAGATGAGAAGCACCCTGGTGTTTCCGCGTTCATGTCCTGTGGAGGAAACATCCTTGCCGGGCCCATGCGGTATGTGTTTCCATTTGAATTCCCGTTTCAGAGCAGAATTCTTTATCCTGGCGACACAAGAGAATATTTCAGGCGTAAGGGCTGGAAGCAGGTGACTGCATTCCAGACGAGGAACATTCCACATCTGGGCCATGAATACATCCACCTGAAGGCTCTTGAATCCAGCGACGGCTTATTCATAAATCCGGTGACCGGAAGAAAGAAAAGTGGAGATTTCGGTGATAACGCCATAATCGCAGCATATGACGCAATGCAGGCCCACCATTATCCGGAAGGAAGGGTGCTCATATCTCCCATCACCTATGAAATGCGGTATGCCGGACCCAGGGAGGCACTGCAGCACGCGATTATGAGAAAGAACTTTGGCGCTTCCCGCTTCATTGTGGGCAGGGATCATGCTGGAGTCGGCAACTATTATGGACCGCTTGATGCCCAGCGGAACTGTGAATCCTTCGAGGACCTGGGCATTGAGATCATGAAGATAGGGGAGGCTTCTTACTGTAAGGACTGCGGTAAGGTCACCTCTATAACTGAGTGCTCCCACGGGCCCTCATCTAGAATCAGGATAAGCGGCACGGACGTCAGGGATATAATCAGGGGAGGAACAGCTCCAGACAGCATGCTGCTCCGGAAGGAAGTCCTGGCGGCGGTGAGGTCCGTAGGTCAACAGTTCCATGCCTGAAATCACGTGGGCAGGAGAGAATATGGAATAAAACCGAGATATGCTGGAAGCAGTGGGATCATTGCATACAGCGAAATGTGTATGGCTATGTCAGAGTATATGTTTCCCCTGAGATAGTATAAGGCACCATAGAGCATTCCCATGCCAAACATATCGAGGAAGAACAGCGGAAGAAATAATCCGGGATACCCTGCTGTTTCGAAAATAACATAGGATGAGTACAGCGCTGTAAAGGCAATGGCCTGCAAAATCACTGCCCTGCCTCTGCCAGCATAAGCCGAGATCTTGTTCTGGAATACGAAGCGGAAATTGAGCTCGTCGATGAAGGCGTATGGAAAAAATAGCCCCCAGGGACTCAGGCCGAGATACAGCCAGGCGATACCCCAGCCAATGATGACGACGATCAGAATGATGAGATCGCTGGAAACTATTAGTGACCTGAGTTTGTCACGTAGAGCCGGATCTGTAAGGCACAGACCCAGAAGCAGAACGGGCGTGATATATACATAAAATCCGTAGAAGAGGCCTGCCAAACCTGAACTGCGTTCGAACGCCAGGGTACCGAAAAACGTGCCGAATAAGAAGGCCTCGACCAGGATGAAGTAGAGAAGGAATCTGTTTTCAGCCATAGTCATGCAGCCCTTGCCGCGGCTACCCTGCTCAGGGCAGCGTTAGTCGTGATCCACAGCAGAGGGTAGGATAAAGCCACAAGGACGATTGAAAAGAAAAATACCTCAGATGCTCCGAATGAGGCCCATGGAGAATACCCAAACTCTGCCGTATAGTAGAGCATGACAAGGGCAAGCAGGCTGATCATCATGGCAATGGTCTCCCAGTAAATCCCCCTGGATTTTGTACTGATGGTGGAGTAAACGAAACCCGTTCCAAGGCCGGCTGCAAATGTAACAAGGATCATCACTCCATAGAGAACGAAGTTCTGCAGCACGCTGGCAACAAGCGGGGGAATGAACCATACAAACATTGCAGTAGAGCACAGGGTGAAGATTCCGGAAGCCATTAATGTACCCGGTTTGAGGTTGAGATTTGCCACCTTCGCAAGGATTATGAAGAAAAGCATGCCATCGAGGTACATGACGATGTTCATGCCAAAGAAGAAGTATATGGTGTACTGCCACCCAAGCAAGCTGCCATAAATCAGCAGGATAATGGGAGCAAGTAGCAGAATGGCATATATTGGAGCCTTCATGGAGGTCTGCTCCCTATGTCTCTCGAAGGGTGGAAAGCCTCGGTTCCTCAGGAAATAGGTCTGAAGGAGCAGGTTTGTCATCACCACCAGAATGGCGCTTTCTGCTATCAATGGAATGAATATGAGGTTGACTACAAGGGATGCCAGCGATGGCAGTGCAGCCAGAATGCCCTCGCACTGGCATGAAAACAGCACGAGACCTGAACCCACCAGGTCTGGTCTGAGATATCTCCCGGTTCCTGAGACCAGATTATAGATCATCGAGAAATTCTGGGTAATGACTGACGCCAGAAAACCCGTAAGCAGGAGGTAAACGGGGCTCAGCGTCATGACAAGGTGCCCTGAAGATACATAGTCGCTGTAGGCGAAAAGGGCTGGGACTCCTGCAGGGTTCTCATCATCATAAATGGACCCCAGGATGATGTTATTCACACTGACCGGTTCGTATCTGATGATGCCGGATATGAAAACAAACAGGAATTCTATCCCCACGAACAGTGCCAGAACAATAAAATTGCGCCTTCCCGGGTACCTGTCTGCGTACGTGATCAGCGAAACAAGCAACGGCATGATGATAAATGGGGTCGCGATGAGACGCTCATTCAGGAGAAGAAGCACAATGAGCGAGAAGACAAACGACGCGTGCAGGTACCTGGCGTACGTATGAAGACGTCGGGATGCCACCGAAGCTGGAACAGAGAGGATGAACAGTATGGCCAGCAGAGCATATAACGTGGGAAGTGCCTGCGGTTCCGTTATGAGATAACCCGAGATGGACTGAAAGTAAAGGTAGAGAACTATTGAAAGATCAGTAAGGATCAGCACCAATAGATCTCTGGAAGCAACTTTCATGCAATTATCCACCAGATGGAAACCAAAAGCACCAGGAGGTAGAGGTTTGAGAAGTGAAATGCTTGCTTGAAGGAAGATGCTGCCAGGTTCTTAACATAGATGGCCACCATAAAGTAAATGAGTATAGCATCGAGGATTATTGCCACGAAAAAATATGCCGTCCCCACCGCAAGTTCAGGAAGAAAGAATGGCAGGAGACTGTAGATGACCATTATGCCTGAGTTAGCAACGATGTATCCAAAAGCCCTGTTTTCCGGGACAAGCGACGGGAGCATGGGTACCCCTGCCGATGTGTAGTCCTTCTTTGTCCCCATGGCAAGGCTCCAGAAATGAGTGGGAGTCCAAACAAAGACAAGGAGTGCTATATAAATGGCCGTCAAGGAAACCGAACCTGTGACCGCGGACCATCCTGCGAGGGCAGGGAAGCTACCGGCTATGCCTCCTATGACAATATTTAGCGACGTCCTTCTCTTCAGAACCATTGTATAAAGAAGGACATAGCTGACGAAGCCTCCCAGGATGAAGAGAAGCGTGAGTAAATTTATCAGGAAATATGCAACTGCGCTGGCAAAAATAAGAATAATCGATGAATATGCGATGAACCTCCTGTAATTCTCCTGGTTGACTATGTTGCTTCTGTAGGAGGTCCTTGCCATTATGACATCTATATCCCTGTCGTATATGTTATTGAAAAGGGATGCAGAAATGGATGACAGCCCTCCGGCCACAAGCAGGGGCAGAAGTATTATGAGTCTCGTCGAGGCACCCGGAGCAGCAAGAAAGCCTGTTACTGCGACTACCAGTATGAGAAAAGTGATCTCGGCCTTGGTGATCCTAATTATATCTCTTAGGCTCATTGACCGTACCTGAGAGGACGTATGTATACTGGGTTCCACTGTTTTCCGATGGATATGCATACATATGAGTAAAAGGTATTGCAACAGATGCAGAAGCACTGGTTTCGTTTGTAACATTGATACTGGATACAGCTGATGATGGGTGATATGTATCGAAGTAGGTATAAGTTCCATACATTTGGAACAGGAAGTAGCCGAAGGAGGTTTTCACAGTGCTGTTTACTGAAGTTACATTCTCAGTGGTTCCTGCATATGGAAGGTTGCCATATGATATTGCCAGCGTATGATTAAGTCCGTCCCCATTGATCAGTGTGAAATTGACCATCGTCCCCAGAGTCAGGTTGAAAACAGGATTCACAGATCCCACAGAATAATTCCAGCCCAAGTGGTTTGCATAAAGCGTAATGTTCCGGAGGTGCTCATAATACAGGATGTTCCCAGTGGAGCCACTGGTAACCTTGTTGTCGATAAGGGTAACTTTTGTGAAGTTGTATGATGCAATTTCAACGCTGGTTGATGCATTTGTGGTTGAGACCAAAGTACCGTTCGATACTGCAGAGTAACGGTCCGAGGAAACCATGACAGAGTAGTTCAGTTTGGATGTATCCTCAAAATGCAGGACAACGGCGGTTGAAATGGCCACTGGTAAAGTCCAGTTTCGGGTGCCGCCTGTCACAAGGCCAAGATCGGTCACCGCAATCGAGGCTGTACTGGTGCTCCTGGTGATGAAGATGTGACCAACTGTCTTCGAGGGATAATATGAATCCCAGTAGGTGAATTCTTCAGTTGTGTTAAAGTACAGGTTAACCGATACTGATCTCCCGTTCGTTGTGCCAATTTCCGTGGCATTAATTACCGTGGAGTTGAAACTGGAAACGTTGTCACCTGGGGCAACAATAAAGTCGTGCATACTGGTTCCATTCTGGATGATCGTGAAATTCACGAGACTATCGTTCCCAAAGAAGAGGTTTGGATTTGTACCATTGCTGCTGGTGAATCCAGAATTTGTTGCGGTCAGCGATACATGTGCGGTAACGGTGGCGCTTGAAGGGGGAGTTGGGAATTTATAAACATTAGACGGAAGTGAGGACACCACATTTATAAGGCCAACCATTGTGGTTGGATGTATGGTGCACCAGTAAGTGAAGACTCCCACTGTGTCGAAATAAGCGGTTACGTATGATATGTGACCGGGAGTGGTTGTGATCTGTGAGGTGGAAAGCAGGGTATCGGAATAACTGGATTCTGAAGAACCAGGGTTGATGGTAAGAGTATGTGGTTGATTGTCCTCCTCTATAACAGTAAAGTGAACAAGCGTGCCATTGAGGATAGTAATGGTTGGGTTGCTTGGTCCGTGAAGGTAGTCCCATCCACTGGCATCGGCATATAAGGTGATGTTGACTTCATGTGGGGGATGCGCGGGAGCAGAGGGTAAGGAGAAAGTCTGAGATACAGGATAATTCACTGTGGTGAATAGCGTGGCGCCCATTGCAAGCAGGATAATGACTGCAAAAATTACTCCAACAAGTTTACCTGCGGCCTTATCATTCATATCAGGCATCAACTCCAGGGACCGCAAACGGTTTCTCCAGTATTGACTCGTCAGATGTTGTCGGCTCTTTGAGCCAGCTCATTGCAAAGTTGGCAAGGAATACCAGTTGCCCTATTCCAATTATGACTCCGCCTATGATTGAAGCATCCTGATATGCCTGGAACCAGCTGAAGTACCCAGCAACTGCCCTAGGCATCCCCAGAAACCCTCCCACGGCCCAGGCCGTTGACATGAGCATGGACCCAATAGCGGTCAGGTAAAAATGTACCCTGGCCAAGAGTACATTATACATCCTTCCCCCTGTGATCAGTGGGAAGAGCAGGTAAACCGCAGCCATCGTTATGCCCACAGTTATTCCCATAAATATGAAGTGAAAGTGGGCAGTAACCCAGTAAGTCCCATGAACCAGCTGGTTTACGGGCTGATAAACCTGCATTACACCGGTTATACCACCTATTATGAAATCTATAATTCCGTTCAGGACAAAGAGCATGGGAGTGGTAAGCCTGATCTTGTTGGCCTGCCAGAACGTTGCAATCCAGTTGAAAACGGTGATTGCCGACGGTATCACGACGATGAAAGAGGTGGTTTCAAACAGGATATCCCAGGCCACTCCAAGACCTGAGTTAAGAAGGTGATGGCCGAATACGGTCATACTTAGAATGGTGAGCAATCCCAGACCAAGTACACCGGATCTGTAACTGTAAATGCTGGTGCCTGTGAATCTTGGAATAATCTCGTAGATGATTCCAAAATAAGGAATGACAGCAATGTATACAATAGGATGGCCCCACCACCAGAACAGGATCAAAAAAAGCAGGACGTTGTGGGCTGAAGCCGTGAAGAATATGGGAGCATAATAATCATACATCAGCATCGTTAAACCCACAAGAATGGGCGGGATTGAGACTATCATCATCAGGGCGGTGTCAAGAATGCTCCATGAAAACAGAGACATCTTGCCAAGCTTGATATCCT
Source organism: Thermoplasmatota archaeon (assembly GCA_023379345.1). Taxonomy (GTDB): domain Archaea; phylum Thermoplasmatota; class Thermoplasmata; order Thermoplasmatales; family Thermoplasmataceae; genus UBA509. The sequence continues at coordinate 12,249 of JAMCUV010000104.1, read as the reverse complement.
TGCTTCTGTCGAACAGGATGATCTGGACAATGACTATGGCGACGATCAAAAGGCCGATAAATATGAAGATCATTCCAAGAATGCCCATCCAGGCAAAGAGTCCGCCCCCATTCTGACTGAGCTGAAGTGAAAGCGGAGGGTACAGATACCATCTGAAGGATGATCTGGACAACAGGAATATTATTGCACCGAAGAGCCAGATCCAGTAGGCAATGGAAGAATAACCGCCCCGGCCGTCTCTTGTGAGATTAAGATGGGAAGGCAACAGGTAGTAACCAAGACCCACAGCAGCTCCTACGGCCCACATATAAATCATGAGTGTTGCATGTTCTGTTAGAAGGATGTTGTAGGCGTCTGGAGTAAGGAATGTAAAAAATGTCTGTGGAACGTTGTATGTTAGACTGAGTCTCATCCCCAGTCCGAACGTTCCTGCTATGAAAAAGAACAAAATGGAGGTGAGAAGGTACCTTAGTCCAAGGCTTCTTGCGTCATTGTCTACCATGATATTCCATGATATTCTTCTTTTCTTGTTAGCAACAAAATCCCTGTAGAACTGTGCCGTGCTTTGATAGCCTCGTTCTCTGGCCATTTCAGCAAGTTTAGCCTTCCTGTCGGCTATAATATAGTAGATTGCAAACGCGACAATACCTATAAGGGACAGGATTACACCGGATGTCAGCATTAGGGTTGAATAATCTGCCATTAGCTGATCACCGTCAGGTATCCTCTCATTTCGTAGTGAAACTCACCGCAGTATTCCACACACTCAAAAAAGAACTGACCAGTGCTGGTGGGAGTAAATGAAACGGTATTGTTCTGTCCAGGTACTGCGTAACTCTGTATATCCATCTGGGGGATGTAGAGATCATGAATGACATCGCTTGAATTGACAATAAGGGTAATTCTTGTATTTACAGTGACAACAAGGTTGTTCTCGGCCTGAGTGCCATTTGGATAGATAAACGTCCACGCCCACTGGTGGCCAATGACATGGATAACCTCTCCCGAGGCGTTGGTGACAGGCGAAGCATCCTGCGCAATAGATCCTTTGGTCTGCATTATGGCTGCGTAATTTGCAACTGCAAAGACAGCCAGGACAACTATGACCATTGCCATGAAAACCGTCTCGATTTTCCCCTTAGACATCATTTGAAATCCTCCCAGTCGTAGCTCTTGTCGATTTTACTCTTCAATGGATAAATGAGCATTGAAATGGTAAACGCCCCGGCAGCCATGCCCGTGGCAAGGAATGCCGCCATGCCGGGCGTGCTCTGCGCTGCATTTTGGCTCGCAAAGAACACTGTGAACTGGTATTCGAAGATGAAGTAAAAGACGACACCCACAATGATCGACATCACAAGGAGGTAAATCACAACCTTTCGGTCATGGCTCATAAAGACTGTGAGCACTATTCCATATTTAATCATTTTTTTATGTATTCCCGCTCTAATAGGCATTTCTTTAAGCATTTTCCTGAATTTTCCTTCGAACTTATTAGGTCAGCTTTCTAGATCTTGTATGCAAAAACGCGTTTTAGCCGATGTCTACGGTTCAAAGTTGAGTTGTTCTAAAGAAGTCCCCTGCATAAAACAGGTCAAGGCGGGAATCAAAGAGGTCTTCACGGATAGAATTAACATTTCCTGGCCATTGCGACTTGATTGGTTAACCAGCAACACTCCGTTGAGTAGTGTTTGTATATGGGACTTCTTGCAACCTACCGATCACGTTTTTGAATCATAAGTATATTAATTGAGCCAGGCAATTACCCGCCATAATGAGTGGCCTGGAAATCATCCTTCTGGCTGTTGTTCTCTGGATTGTTCTTCTGGTGATACTGACTCCACAAATCAGGAAGAGCCGGCACATATCTTTCTACGGACCGGCCATAATGGTCAAGGCGCTCAAGAACCGTGGCTGGCTTGACAAGCTTGCGAAGATTTTCCCCCGGGAACTCACTTCTAGAGCTGTGGTGGTGGCCACCATGGCTTTTCTTCTCATGGGAGTGGCATTTCTGCTGTTTGAAGCATACCTTTCCCTCCAGATAAAGGCCACTTCGGCTCCGTCAGTATCCTCATTTCTTATACTTCCAGGTATCAATCCTTTCATTCCTGTGTTCTATGGAACCTTTGCACTGGTGTTCTCAGTTGTCATCCATGAGATAATGCACGGAGTCATTGCAAGGAAAAACGGCATAAGGGTAAATTCTGTCGGGGCCCTATTTCTCGTCATACCCATAGGTGCTTTTGTAGAGCCCGATCAGGAAGAAATTTCCAAGGCTGACCCGGTAATAAGGAGGAGGGTCTTCGCAGCAGGGCCTGCAACAAATCTCATCCTGGCGATTATCTTCTTCGTTCTGCTTGTTGGAGTCATGATGCCGGCAGCGAGCCCAGTCCATGACGGAGTGTACATACTCAGTGAGCCTCCGAATAATTATCTTGGCAGTTTCGGAATAGGCCAGGGCAGCGAGCTGATCTCTTACGGCAATTATTCAGGTGCATCGATTGACCAGCTTGGATACGGTCCGTCAGCGCCACCAGGGACCATTCTTAAAGCAACGTTTGCGACAGGTTCTGTGATAACCCACGTTTCCATTCCTAGTGGCATATATGTCTATTCGACGTATCCAGGCTTTCCTGCCGAGAAAGCCGGATTGCAACCCGGTCAGATCTTTTACTCAATCAACGGCACCATGATAGAGAGATACAGCCAGGTCGATCAGGTACTCAATTCCACTGCGCCAGGAACAACAATTCCGGTGGTAATGATAGATTTCAACTATTCCGGAGCGTCTCCCGTTGAGGTTTACAAGTACTACAATGTAACGACGGTATCTAAGTACTCGTTCTACAATCAGTACGCCCCTGCCCAGAACAGTCAGGTATTTGAAAACCAGAGCTTCATGGGATTCGTGCCCGCCTATATCGGTCTTACAGGAATAGGTATGAATGAGCTGAAGAGCACTATATTCGGCGCTTCTGCACTTACTTTTACTACCAGAGGCGTGATAGAGACCGTTGCCCTGCCGTTTCTCGGTTTAACTCCAGTTCCCAGCAGCGTTTCTTCGCTCTTCACGGTTCCAGCTCCATCCATATTCTGGATAATCACAGACATGGTTTTCTGGCTGTTCTGGATGAATTTCCTGCTGGGTCTTACAAATGCCCTTCCGATTTTCATATTCGATGGAGGACAATTTACGCGGGACACTCTAATGATTGCCTCCAGGAGGAAGGTATTCTCTTTCCTAGCCAAGGAGGAAAACGTAAACAGAATAATGTACTTCCTAGGGCTCTTTATGGTTTTTCTCATAATATGGCAGATTGTGGTGCCCCAGATCATATAGAGGTGGGGGCACCCATGGAGATTTGCCGGCTCTGAACCTTACCCTCCCCATTGGAAACCTGCAGGTGGAGGGACCAGGTCTTGCGCTTGAGAGGCGTCTTTGAATCAATCTAGGTCCAACATGGACCTTGAGTGCAAAGCCTCCAGACTAGATGGGTTTATATAGAAGGATAAATTTACACACGATGGCCTACCCTTCTGGCACAGAGAGACAACGCTACAAAAACTACGAGACCGACATGGAACTGGCCAGGGTTTTAGCTTCCAGGAGGAAAGAAAGGGAAAACGCTATGCTCAGACTGGAAATGGCAAGACTGAAGGAACGGTCTTCTTCAGAACGGGATAAACTTCTTCGCCAGCTGGCTGAGTTGGATAACCTTCTCAGGGCAAAAGAGAGGGAAGCGGCAACCATCAAGAAATTTGCTAGCAAAGACGTAATAAGCTCATTGCTTCCCGTTTTCGACTCTCTGGATTCCGCAATTTCCAGAGAGGACGTACCGGGCCTCTCCTCCCTCAGGGAACAGATATTGAAGGCCCTGTCCCAATTTGGGTTCAAGACAATAGAGGCAAAGGGAAAGAAATATGATCCTTATCTCCATGAGGTTGTTGGGATATCCGAAAATGGCGAAGACGGAATTATTGAGGAAGAAATCCAGAAAGGATACCTGCTCAATAATGAGGTGTTAAGGTCGTCTAAGGTAATAGTATCTAAAAAGTGATGGAAAATGTCTAAGATAATAGGAATTGATTTGGGAACAAGTAATTCAGCGGCTGCAGTAGTAATTTCAGGAAAGGCTACAGTTATCCCCAGTGCAGAGGGTGTTTCTATGGGAGGAAAGGCCTTTCCCAGCTATGTGGCGTTCACAAAGGACGGGCAACTGTTGGTTGGTGAACCGGCTAAGAGGCAGTCTCTCCTCAATCCGGAAGGCACCGTAATGGCAGCAAAGAGAAAGATGGGGACGGACTTCAAGTTTAAGGTCTATGGGAAGGAATATACTCCTCAGCAGATCTCAGCCTTCATACTCCAGAAGATAAAGAAGGATGCAGAGCAGTTTCTTGGGGAGCCTGTTAAAGAGGCTGTGATAACTGTTCCTGCATATTTCAACGACAACCAGAGACAGGCTACAAAGGACGCGGGCCAAATCGCCGGCCTTGAAGTTAAAAGAATCATCAACGAGCCCACTGCGGCATCCCTTGCATATGGAATAGACAAGCAGGGGACCTCGCAGAAAATTCTGGTTTTTGATCTGGGTGGTGGAACGCTGGACGTCACCATCATGGACTTTGGGGATGGAGTGTTTGAGGTTGTTTCAACCTCAGGAGACACACAGCTCGGCGGAACAGACATGGACGAGGCTCTGATCAACTACATTTCACAGAAATTCAAGGAAAAGGAAGGCATAGATCTCAAGGGAGACAAGCAGGCATACATCAGGCTCAAGGATGCCGCAGAAAAGGCGAAGATTGAACTTTCCACCACAATGGCCACAGAAATAAACCTCCCATTCGTGACTTCAGTATCCGGACAGCCCAAGCACCTTCAGATGAACATTACAAGGGCCGAACTGGAGAATCTAATCAAGCCCATAGTTGAGAGGGCAAGAAAACCCATCGATATGGCACTTGAGTCTGGCAAGTTGAAGAAGGAGGATCTCAGCAGGATTATTCTTGTCGGAGGGCCGACCAGGATCCCCTATGTCAGAAAGTTCGTTGAGGATTATTTCGGGAGAAAAGCGGAGGGGGGCGTGGACCCAATGGAATGTGTCGCAATCGGGGCTGCGCTGCAGGGTGCAATCATGACTGGAGAAATCAAGGATATTGTACTCCTTGACGTCACTCCCCTCACCCTTGGAATTGAGACTTTGGGAGGAATAGTTACCCCTCTCATTCCCGCAAACACCACCATACCAACAAAAAAATCGCAGGTGTTCACAACAGCAGCAGACATGCAGACTGCAGTTACTGTGCACATTGTCCAGGGGGAACGTCCTCTGGCAAAGGACAACGTTTCACTGGGTATGTTCAACCTCGTGGGGATACCTCCCGCGCCCAGAGGCATACCGCAGATAGAGGTATCCTTCGATATAGACGCGAATGGAATACTCAACGTTGAGGCTGTGGACAAAGGATCCCAAAAGAAGCAGGGCATCTCCATAACAGCAAGCAACAAGCTCTCCAAGGAAGAGATCGAAAAGATGAGGAAACAGGCAGAAGAGTTTTCCGAGGAGGACAAGAAAAGGAAAGAGGAAGTTGAACTGGTCAACCAAGCAGATTCCCTGGTATACACGGTGGAGAAGACCATTGCTGATGCAGGGGATAAGATTGATAGCCAGACTAAGGAGCAGGTTCAGAGTTCGCTCAAGGAGCTTAAGGAAGCCATTGAATCAAAGGATCAGGAGAAAATCAAATCAGGCATGGATAAGCTGAGCAAGGAGATCCAGGAGGTAGGTGCCAAAATGTACCAGCAGGCTCCTGAGGAAACCGTCAATACAGACTCCTCACAGTCAGGCAGTCAGGAAAGCGGCGAATCTCAATCAAAGGGCGGGAACGAAGACAATGTCGTTGACGCGGAAGAGACGAAATAACCGATCTGACAATGAACAAGGATTACTACGCGATACTGGGAGTAGACAAAAAAGCTTCACAGGAAGACATAAAGAAGTCTTTTAGGCAGCTTGCCAGGAAGTACCATCCAGATGCAAATCCTACTGACAAAAAACAGGCTGAAGAGAAATTCAAGGAGATAAGCGAAGCATACGAGGTTCTTTCTGACCCCGAAAAGAGATCGGTCTACGATCGGACAGGCAGTGTTGATTTCGGTTCAGGCAGAACCGATTTCAACTGGCAGGATTTCACACACTATTCGGATTTCCAGGACATATTTGACAGGATTTTCGGTGGTAATTTTGGCGATTCATTCTTCGGTGGGTTCAGGAATCAGGGACCTGACCTTGACCTTGCAGTAAGGGTAAAGGTGTCCCTTGAAGACATATACTACGGCTCAACCAAGAACATAAAGTTCAGGCACAACACCCGGTGCGAAGCCTGCGAAGGGACCGGCGCCCAGGGAGGGGTTCAGACCAGATGTCCCACATGTAATGGCACCGGGCAGGAAAGGGTGGTTCAGGGACAGGGATTTTTCCGCATGGTTACTGTCACAACATGCAGGAAATGCAACGGAAGGGGACAGATCCCCAGGGAGCCATGCAGTGTTTGTAAGGGATACGGTAGCCTGGCCAAGACCGAGATACTTGAATTAAGCGTACCAAAGGGAGCACCTAATAACCTAAAGATAAGGTACAAGGGGAAGGGGCAATCGCAGAATGGGAGAACCGGTGACCTCTTCGTCATTCTAAACGTTACGGAGGAGCCCGGTATTGCAAGAAGCGGGGATGACCTTTACATAGAGCAGGAAATCTCGTTTCCGGAAGCCGCCCTCGGGACCGAGAGAGAAATCCAGATCTTCCGCGATAAGTATGTTCTTAAGATTCCATCAGGCACCCAGCCTGGAGAGATCATCAAGATAAAGGGAGCGGGCTTCTATCATATGAATTCAAACAACAGGGGAGACGTAAACGCAATGATCAAGCTCTACGTGCCCAAGAAACTCTCATCCAGGCAGAAGGAGATCCTTGAGGAATTCATGGGACAGGGCGACAGGAAGCGTTCATGGATGCACCGTTGAAGGCGATCATGGTGAGAGGCAAACATTTATTTGTACCGGTGGCTATTTATTCATGATATGAAAGCAATAATTTGCTTTGACGGCTCTGCCCCCAGTAAGACCGCATTGAAATTTGCAATGAAACTTGACCCCGTGCTTGAAAAGCTCTATGTCCTCTACGTTAAACCAACAATCATCGGATCTGGTGCTTCCTTTGAGTCATATGTTCCAGCCACCGTTTATGAGAAGCAGGATGAAACTGCAGAGAGCATCATTTCCCAGGCTAGGGCAATGGTTGGAGACGGAGTTTCAAACGTCGAATTCCTGTCAGCAGATGCAGGCGGGGAACCAGTTTCTTTTATCGTCGTTAAGACTGCAAAGGAGAAGGGCGCAGATTTTGTTATCACGGGAACCAGAAAACTTGGTGGCCTCAGCAAGGTCATCCTCGGCTCTGTGAGTTCAGACATAATTAAAATGTCGGAAATACCCGTTCTTGTATGTCCTGAAGACAAGTCGGAGGAAGAGACAAAGTCCTGAATACATTGCTGATTGTTGTTCGGGAACTGTCGACCTGACTCACAAAAAACATTATTATAGCGTGGGCATTTACCAGTGAGCGCATGGGTAATATTAGACCTTCAAACATCAAGTCTATTGCAACAAGCATGGTAGAGAGCAATCCCGGGTCATTTTCACAGGACTTTCATAAGAACAAGGAACTCGTAAAGTCCAGAATAACTGGGGTTTCGAAGAAGACTCTCAATGCCATCTCAGGTTACATCACCAGATACGTAATCAAGAAGGACACCAAGCTTAAGAAAGAGATGGAGACATACAGCGCTGAATAAGCTGCTGGATCTCCAATCCAAAGTTTATTTTTGCACATAAAATCCAGTTTACAACAAAGTTATAAATTTCAAAGCTCAATCCGTGATTGATATCATGGGATCAGCATACATTATAAGTGCAAAGAGGACCCCCATTGGGAAGTTCGGAAGGAGCCTCAGCAAACTCAGGGCCGTGGAGCTCGGCGGTTTTGCAATAAGAGCAGTGATCGCGGAATCCGGCGTTGATCCCAGGAACATTGAAGAAGTCATTATGGGAAATGTCATACAGGGAGGAAACGGCCAGAATCCAGCCGGACAAAGCAGCACTCTTGGAGGGCTTCCCGACGATGCTGTCAAGTATACCGTCAACACTGTTTGTGCCTCCGGAATGCTTGCTGTCGAGAATGCTGTCAGGGAAATCTGGCTTGGGGAGAGGGACCTCATAATCGGCGGAGGAATGGAAAGCATGAGCAACGCACCTCTCGCCCTCCCTCCTGACCTGAGATGGGGGCCTAAGCAACTGCTGTTCAAGAACTTCAAGCTAGATGATCTGATGCTCAGGGATGGCCTGTTGGATGCATTTTACTTTGAACACATGGGAGTCTCTGCAGAGAACACTGCGAAGAAGTACAATATATCCCGGGCGTCGGCAGATGAATTTTCTGTAAGAAGCCAGAGCCTGGCCCTTGAAGCTTCTGAAAAGGGAATTTTCGCTAAAGAGCTGGCTCCTCTGGAACCGCTCAAGAAAGACGAAGGGATCAGGAAGACCACCATGGATGATCTGGCAAAGCTGAATCCTGCATTTGAAAGAAACGGCATCCTGACGGCTGGAAATTCGTCTCAGCTTTCTGACGGTGCTTCAGCCCTACTTATTGCATCCGAGAAGGCAGTTAAAGAGTTTGGGCTCAAACCCATCGCCAGGATAGAAAATTTTGCACAGGCCTCATTGAATTCACGTGACTTCGTGGAGGCCCCGATCCCATCCACAAGGAAGCTTCTAGAGAAGTCAGGCCACAAAATAGATTACTTCGATCTGGTAGAGCACAATGAGGCGTTTTCCGTGGCTTCCATCATAGTGAGAGACCAACTTGGGATAGATCCCGACAGATTCAATGTACTGGGAGGTGCAATAGCGCTGGGACATCCACTGGGAAACAGCGGATCCAGGATCATAGTCACACTGCTGAACGCTCTTCGCAGCCGAAAGTTGAAAACAGGACTTGCCACTCTCTGCCATGGTGGTGGAGGCGCACATTCCCTGTCACTTGAACTGGTATGAGGTGTAAAAGATGTCCGAATCCGTAAAATATGAGGAAGATGGTGGAATAGGTATTGTCGCGATTAAACTGGAAAGCGAACTCAACCCTCTTGATGTCGAAACCCTCGAGGAAGTGAGGAAAACAATCAGGGAGTCAAAAAAGCGGGCAATTGTCCTGAAGGGGAGCGACAGGGCATTTTCAGCCGGAGCCAACATCACAAAGTTCACTGATCTCACTCCACAGAAAGCTTATGAGTTTGCACTCAGAGGGCATGATGTCATGGATGCCATTGCTTCATACCCGGGGATTGTGATAGCGGCCATAAAAGGATACGCACTGGGTGGAGGATTTGAACTTGCGCTTTCCTGTGATTTCCGTGTCTGCGATCCAAAGGCAAAGATGGGCCTTCCCGAAGTGAACCTTGGCATAATTCCTGGATGGGGCGGTACACAGAGGCTCAAGGAGATCGTCGGAGTCACAAGAGCCTTGGAGATTGCCGGTTCCGGAAGATACGTCAGTGCAGAGGAGGCACTCTCCCTCGGCATCGTTAGCAGTGTAGTGGATGACCCATTCGCGAAAGCTGTGGAAATGGCAAAGGGGTTCGCGCAAAAAGCTCCCATTTCCATCGCAAGGATTAAGGAACTGGTGAGAGGAAAACCATCTCCGCTCATGAAATATGAGCAGGAGCAATTTGCTGCAATGTTTGAGACTGCAGACTCTGCAGAAGGAGTAAGGGCATTCCGGGAGAAGAGGAAGCCGGAATTCAGGGGGGAATAGCCCACGGGTGAGGGATTAGCTTCTCATTCTCCCTGAACTGCTCCTGAGTCATGAGCCCAGACCTGGTATAGGTGCTGTAATATTTCTCAGCGCTGTCCGGGAAGACCGTGACAATGCATGCATCTCTGGTGCTTGAGGCCAGCTTCCTGGCCAGCATATAGTTGGCGCCCGATGAAAGACCAATGAACAGTTTCTCGTTCTCCAGGACTTCCAGTACCCCTGATCTTGCTTCGCTGTCAGAGACATGTTCCCATGCATCTATGTTCCCCATGCCCTTCCTGAGTATCTCTGGCGTCTCAGAAACCGATAGATTCTTCAGCCCCTGTATGTGATGGTCTTTTGCAGGTTCACCTGCGATGATCCTGGTGGAAGGACTCTTGTCCTTGAAGTATTTTGCCAGCCCGGTTATGGTACCTCCTGTACCAATGCAGACTATTATATGTGATGGATTATGCTTAAGAGATGACACGATCTCCGGGCCGGTGGTGTAGTAATGCCCCATTGTGTTCGCGATGTTGGCATACTGGTTCAGATTGACATAGTCATCAGGAAAGTCAGACATCTTCTTTCTCAGGACCTGAAGAGCGCCGTCGATATTGATCCTGCCTTCCCTGCTTGCTTCATCCTCTACCTCTATGAGGTTTGCTCCTGTCCTCCTGATCATTTTCTTTGTCTCTTCACTCGTGGCAGCCGAGACCAGTATCTCTGAGCTGAAACACATCAAGCCGGCTATCCCTGCGACGGCAATGCCCGTATTTCCAGAACTGCCCTCGATGATTTTCTTATCCCTGCTGAGTTGCCCAGTCTCAATGGCAGTGCTTATCATGAAGAAGGCTGCTCTGTCCTTGATTGATCGGAATCTGTTGAAATATTCGAGTTTGGCATAAACCGATGAGCCGGTATCGGAAGTGAAGACTTTCTTGAGCGGCGTATTGCCTATGCCGTAGCTTTGAGCCCTCTTTGCGATATGCTCATACACAACCTCATCCACAATCATGGTAGATGCTCTCCATACCCAATCGTGCGGGCATTCTAATGGCTTTGCACTAATGCAATGCGGCTTTTAGTCTGAAAACACCTTTTTACCCTCACCAAAAACCATCACGGGATGGGCTTCGAGATCGAATGGATCCTTGTTCCATAGCACCAGTGATGCGTCGTATCCATTCCTCACGCGCCCTATGTTTTCTGCCTCTATGATCTCTGCCGTCGTTGAGGTGAGATGCGATATAGCCTCTTCTTTGCTCATTCCGAACCGAAGGAAGTGTCTGAGAGTCAGGAATATGTTCCGTTGAAGAATGACTGGATGATCCGACATTAGTCCGAACTTGATGCCTGAGTCCATGACTATCCTGGCATTCCTCCAGGTCTCATGCTTGAGCTCAACCTTGTAAGGCAGAGAGTCCATGGGGCCATAAATCAGTGGTATATTCTGTGCAGACAGGTCTTTCAAAACGCTGAGGTCGGTGATATCAAGTCCATGGTTCAATATTATCCTGATGCCGAAGGTTCTGGCCAGATCCATAAGGACATAGGCGTCATCAGCTTTGTGCGTGTGTGCCATGAGCTTGTGCTTGCCATCCAGTATGTCAAGAAATACCTCATCACCAGGATCGATCTCATCCATGGTCTTCTTACCGCTCTGAATAATGCTCCTGATCTTCCTTGCCTTTATGAGTCTCTCCCTGAGGATGGCAAGAGCACCCATCCTTGTGTATGGTCTGTCTCCCTTCCAATCGACGGTGCTTCTCGGGTTGTAACCAAATGCCACCTTGACGCCCACGTCCTTTATGTGAGCGTCCTTGACATTGGTCGCAAAGTTCCTGATTAACTGCCCCATGCCTCCGAGTACGTTGCCGCTGCCAGGAAGTACGGTGGAATACAGAACTCCATTTTCGACCGATTCCTGAAAGGCCGCGTCGTCCATATAAACGCTATCTATGGCTCTGAGCATAGGAAGCACAGGATCCATGTGCTCATTAGACTCCTCTTCGGCGGACGGCTCTCCCGACCTCACCATTCCGATGTGGCTGTGGCCATCAATGAAGGCGGGAGTGACAACTCCTTCGCCCATAATTTCAGCGTCAGGCTTCTCACTCCCTACATATTCAATCTTGTCTGAAAACCCCACGTAAACATTCTTCTTAACACTGTCTCCATCGTATAGGACATTTGCCTTCAGAGCATTCATGGGGGCTTTACTGAAGCAATGGTATTATTTGTTTCGTACGTGCAAACACAACACCGTACATTGTAGGGTCTTAAAGTGAGATAATTTTTAATAAAGTCCGATGATACACTGGAACCGCCCCGATAGTGTAGCGGCCTATCATACGGGCCTGTCGAGCCCGTGACATGGGTTCAAATCCCGTTCGGGGCGTTT
>JAMCUV010000103.1 GCA_023379345.1 Thermoplasmatota archaeon | reverse complement strand
AAGCATCGCACACATTCAGGATTGCACCATCTATTCTCACCTTTGTCAGGTGGGGCACATTTTTTCCGCACATTTCGCAGTCCATGCTTTCCCTATTGGAACCGGGAATAAAAACATGATTCATTAGTGGCCATGTCTTTTTCATAGTGCATTCTCAACGTCCTGGCATTTGATCTTAAACAGAAAATATAACATCTGCCGGCCATGGAAAATATGACATAGTGGAAACCCATGCACATGGGCTGACATCCGTTCCTGCAGGATACAAGAATACAAGTATGGGACGATTAAACAGAATATTGTATGCGGGTTGGATTCAGCAGAGATATGATTCATCTTGAACACGCTGCCCATTGGGGTTGTTAAGCAGAAGAATTCGCTATACACAGTTTCACGCAGCAGCAGGCCTGTTTACGGAGAGAAGATTAGGAAGATTGAAGTTGGGTACCTGCGTGAGTGGAACCCAAAAAGGAGCAAGCTGGCAGCAGCCATAGTGAAGCGGATGGCAACTGTACCGCTGAGACAGAATTCCAGTGTGCTGTATCTGGGCGCAGCTTCAGGGACAACGGTAAGCCATATCTCGGACATATGCAGCAGCGGAAGGGTTTACGCCATTGAGAAAGCATACGATCCCTTTGTTCAGCTTCTGGATCTTTCCCAGCAGAGGGACAACATATACCCCATAATCGAGGATGCCGGTCAGGTCGATCGTTTCAGGTTTTTCATTGACCGGGTGGACATGATATATCAGGACATTGCCCAGCGCAACCAGGTACAGATATTTAACAGCAATGCCGCAGCATTTTCAGATGCCAGGGAGGCCCTTCTCGTCCTTAAGATAAGGGCAATTTCAAGCAAGGGGCATGAAAGGGACATACTGCAGGAGGCAATTTCAAGAATTGAGGGGTTCAGGGTGCTGGAAACGGTTGATCTTTCGCCATTTTCAAAATCAAATTATATGCTGAGACTTAAGAGGCTGTGATCAATAACGGCCAGGATCATCCCCGTAATTCAGCGAAGAAACAGTATTCCCGGAAGCAATGGTGGTAATAGATATTTTTATTTCAGCTCAAATAATCATAGCCGGTGTCTGATTTCAAGGAATTCTTTTCAAAGAATGCCCAGGAATATTCAAAGAGCAAATCCCACAGCAAAGGGTCGGACCTGGCTGCCTTGATGGATATGCTTCAACTGACGTCGGAAATGCATTGCCTGGATATGGCTACAGGAACAGGCTTCACGGCTATTGAACTGGCCAGAAGGTGTGGCAGGGTTGCTGCAATTGATGCAACAGAAAAGATGCTTTCTGAGGCAGTCAAGAATGCAACCAAGGCAGGATACACAGGTATGGAGTTTATTGAGGGGGTTGTGGAAAGCACCCGGCTTGAATCAGGGTCATTTGATGTTGTAACTTGCAGGAGAGCAGCTCACCATTTTCATGATAAAGGAGCCTTCCTGCGGGAAGTGATGCGTGTCCTGAAACCAGGTGGAAAGCTCGGGCTTGTTGATATGGCAGTTCCCGAGGAGGATAATTCCGATCTCCTGAACAGAATTGAGCGGATAAGGGACCCATCTCATGTGGGGGCTGAGAAAATTTCAACCTGGAACCAACTTGCTTCAGTGGCAGGATTTAAGATCATTGAAATCAGGGAAACCCAGGAGGAATACAGCCTGGAAGAGTGGATGGCGCCGGTTTCCACCAATGGAGAAGCTTTCGCAAAGGTGAAGGAGGCTCTCGGGGCTGCCACCGAAGACGATCTGAGCGGAGCCGGGGTCAGTTCAGACAGGGAAAAAATTGTAAAGCACAGGATGATCATGCTGGCTGAAAAGCCAAGTTAATATCTTGTTATATTCTTTCCCTGTGAAATGAGCGAAAACAGCAGTGAAAAAAAGACTGGAGAGCTGGATCTTCAATTCTTCCAAAGCGTTGGATTCACGAAACGGAAATGCATCAAGTGTGGCTCATTTTACTGGAGCTCCGATCCTGAGCGCAAGACATGCGGGGATCCTCCATGTGATTCCTATTCATTCATAGGCAACAGCCCTGTCCTGAAATCATACTCCCTCAAGGAAATGCGGGAGGAATTCCTGTCTTTCTTCAAGGAAACACATCTTCTTGTGGATCCGTACCCGGTGGTTCCAAGGTGGCGTGACGACGTTCTTCTTGTCAATGCTTCCATTTACGACTTTCAGCCGCATGTTACATCCGGAAGGGTGAAGCCTCCAGGCAATCCCCTGACAATGTCGCAGCCGTCAATAAGAATGACAGACACAGATCTTGTGGGCGAGACCGGGCGGCATCTCACGTGCTTCGAGATGCTCTGCCATGATGCCTTCAACTACCCGGACAGCTATGTTTACTGGAAAGAAGAGACTGTAAGGTACTGCTACGATTTTCTCAACTCCCGGCTTGGTGTTGACGGGATGCTCATAACATTCAAGGAGAAACCCTGGTCAGGCGGTGGAAATGGAGGCAATGCCTTTGAGGTATTTGTCAGGGGTCTTGAGGTTGCTACCCTTGTGTTCATGGATCTGCATGAGGACGAAAATGGGGAATTCGAGATCGACGGTAAGCACTACTCCAGGATGGAAATGAAGATCGTGGATACGGGATACGGCCTGGAAAGGCTGACATGGCTTTCACAGGGCACACCTACAGTCTATCAGGCAGTTATGCCAGAGGTTGTCCAGGAAATAGTCAGCAGGAGCAGGGACGGAAAGATGGATAACACGGTACTCTCCATACTGTCTGCTGCTGCAGTACAGGAAGAACCATTCAACAGGTCCAGGATGATAGAGAGATCAATGGGCATCCTAAAATCTTCAAAGAAAACAGTCTCACGGGAAGAACTGGATCGTATTTTTGAATATACAAAGTCGGTTTTCACCCTTGCTGATCATTCAAAGACCCTCATGGTTCTGTTCTCGGATTTTGTAATACCCTCCAATGTAAAGGTAGGCTACCTTGCCAGGCTGCTCATAAGGAGATCAATGCGTGCCATCAAGGATCTGCAGGCGGATCTTAGTCTGATAGATCTCATTGATATGCACTGGAAGTCACTTGCAGAAATCTTTCCAGGTTATTCAAGCACTTTCGCGACCGAAGCCCTCAGAATAGAGGAAGCCAAGTTCACTGAAAACGAGAGGAAGTCGCAGCCAACAGTACTTCGAATGTTTGACAGGAAGGAGGCTCTCACAGCTGATGATCTTGTAACGCTCTACGATTCCTTTGGCATAGTACCGGAAGAGGCTGCCTCAATCGTGGCAAGGGAAAGGGGTGTATCGGTGGAGATTCCGGAAGATTTTAACTCTCTGGTGGTAAACAGGCATGAAACGGTAAAGGCTGAAAAGATATCGGTAGACAGTTTCCCAGACCTTTACACCAGGCCACTCTATTATGATGATCCAACAATGCAGGAGTTCAATGCTGTAGTGCTTTACTCAAAGGGCAATGACATAATTACAAATCAGACTGCCTTTTATCCTGAAGGCGGAGGCCAGCCTTATGATCTTGGTTACTTCACATATGGCGGCCACAATGTAGACGTTACAGCAGTTCACAGGCACAAGCAGGCAGTGGTCCATACACTCTCTGCAGAAATCCCGGAAAAATCCAGGATAATCGGTCATATCGATTACGTGCGGAGGAGGAGACTGATGGTTCATCATTCCGCCACTCACCTTCTACTGGGTGTCCTGAGAGAGGTTCTGGGAGACCACGTGTGGCAGAGCGGTGTCCAGAAGGGCACTGAAAGATCAAGGCTGGATATCACGCACTTCAAACGCCTGACACCTGAAGAGATAAGGGAAGTTGAAAGAAGATGCCTGCTTCACATAACTGAAAACCGTCCCATAACGGTAAGGAATATTGAGTGGAATACCGCACTTTCCAGATACGGATTCAGGCTCTTTGAAGGGGGTGTTCCCGAAGGCCGTGAAATCCGTGTTGTTGAGATTCAGGGAGTTGATGCGGAGGGCTGTGGCGGTACCCATCTCCGTTCCACGGGTGAGATCGGCTTCCTGAAGATACTCCGGGTCGAGACACTGCAGGAAGGCATCCAGAGGATAATATTCGCTGCCGGGGACGCGGCCCTGGAATTTGTGCAGGGAATGTATGAAACTGAGCTTTACCTGGAAACAATGCTATCGGTAAAGCCGGAAGATCTGTTTACGTCTGTTCAGAGGCTGTTCCAGGAGAACCTTTCTCTAAAGAAGGATAGGGACAGGCACATCAAGGACGAGGTAGACCGGATTATCTCGGAAGGGTCTTCTGTTTCATCAGGCCAGATGACAGTGTTACTTACTCGGCGTGTATCTGATCCAGATGTACTCAAGGCCCTGGTGGCTGCAATATTTTCAAGAAAGATAAGAACAGCAGTGGTCCCATACGGGCCCGCAGATGCCATGGAAGTGCGTATCATTTCAGATGGAAATGACAACGCAAAGCTAATGGCTGAAAATATGGCAGATCATCTCTCAGGGAAGATTACTGGATCCGGCAGGCATATAACCATAACTGAAATTTCTGGGTTTCCAGATGAAAAATTAATAAGCCGGATTTTAGATGGGAAGCATAACCGAAGGGATAGATGAAAAGCGAATCCATTGATGGCATTAAGGCCGCGGTTGCCAAATACTACGACATCTCATCAATCAGTGAGCTTGATGGTTCAGTCGTAATAAAGACCCAGAACCTGGATGATTATCCGGAGGAATACTTTGACAGGCTTGTCAGAGACATGGAATCCATGGGGTATATCGCATTCACCAATGGTAGTTCTTCGGATGAAATAATAATCATAGACAAACCAAGGCAGAGCGACAGCAAATTTCTCAAGCTTTTATTGTTTGCAGCCTCACTGGTGAGCACAGCCTATTTCGGGGTTGTTTACCAGACTTCATATTTCCCGGAATCAGGTCTGGCCGGAAATATTTTTTCAGGCATAATATTCTTCCTCTTACCCCTGTCAGTTGTGCTGGGAGCCAGGGAAGCCGGCAAGTATGTGGCGCTTAAGAAAAACGGCATGTCATATACTTTTCCCATTTTTGTGCCGGATCCTCTTGGTATTGGCACAATGGGCATAATAAATGCACCCAACAAGCCGTACACAAGCCGGAAAGCAATGATTGAAGCTGGATCATATTCCTTATTGTTTGGCCTGGTCGTTTCAACGATTTTTTATGTCCTTGGCTCGGTGTTGACATTCTATTACCCGCCGTCTGCAGCAGTGGTTAACTCGCCTGTGGAGAAGATCGGCTCGCCCATTCTGCTTCAGATCATATCTATGGGTATGGTACCATCCAATGGAATCCTGGACCCGCTAGCCCTGGCAGGCTGGGCCGGTCTCATAACCACAGCCTTCAATGCTCTTCCATTGGGCTTCCTGGATGGTGGGCTAATATCCTCAGCAGTCTTCGGGAAGAGAAGCCTTTATCTTTCCTATATTTCTGTTCTTGCCATACTTGGTCTCGGAGTCATATATCCGCCATGGATAGTCCTTGCTGTATTTGCCCTTCTTGTAGGATTGCGGGGACCGCAGCCCCTGAACAACCACTTCAGGCTCAGATCCAACGCCAAGGTTCTCGCCGCAGTTGCACTGGTGGTCATTGTAGTGGGGATAGCGCCATTCCCGTTTCAGACTTCGCTGAACAGCTTCACGGTTTCGGCATCCCAGCTAAACTTTGTCACCTATCAGGGGAACACTTCAGTAGCTGTCAACTTGGAGATCAACAATACTGGATCCTCGACCATGGTTCCCGCATTCGAGGTCTCTCCCTCGGTTGCGTTCACACTTTCAGGAAGGAGTAAATCAATAACGCCCGGCCAGGGCTACAATTACAGCCTTGATCTGAATACCAGCGGATCGGTGCATCCAGGGTTCAATCAGTTCACGGTTTCTGTCTATTCCGGCAGCGTTGTCAAGACATTTTCAGTGATTGTTCTTAGCGTGAATCTTACAAGGGCATTCATGTTCAATAGCCAGGCGCCGCTTTACATTTCGGTGAACAAAAGCCAGCAGTTCTCAATATCATTGACGCCACCAGCTAATTCTAATCTTTCGGTTGTTTCCTTAGTATCCCCTGCAGTGAACTACACTTACTACGTACATCTTCTCCAAGGTCCACTGGCAGAATCCGTTAATGGGTCGGTGGTTCCCATAGAACCGTTCTCGTTGAACAGCCATCTCATCAGCAGCAATCTGAACCTTACTTTCATGATGCCGCATCTTGTTGACGTATGGGAGATTGTTGCCTACAACAGCACCTATTCGGCGGCAGTGGCATATATTAGGGTGACATGATCATGATTGCAGGTTTCTTCATCAATCCCATAGCAGGATGTGGTGCAATGCACGGGATGAAGGGCTCTGATTACATGAAAATGAGTGAGTGCAAAGATTCAGTCTCTGTTGGCCTTGCTGTGGAATTCCTGAAGAGGATCAACTGTGAAAATATCACTTTTCTCATACCCTCAGGAGATATGGGTGAAAGGGCATTCAGGATTGCAGGCATTGAAAACTACAAGGTCATCTATGATCCTTCTGAACCTTCCACTTCAACAGACACAAAGAAATTTGTTGAAATTCTTTCTGAGAGATCTCCCGACATACTTGTCTTCTTTGGCGGAGACGGGACCGCCAGGGACATTGTGGATACGCATCCTCCATTTCCAGTAATTGGAGTCCCGTCGGGATCAAAGATGTACAGCTCAGTTTTCGCCATCAGCCTGGATTCTGCCGTCACGGTCTTCAATGATGTAGCATCCGGAATGGTGGATGATTTCGTGTCTTCAGAGGTCATAGATCTTGATGAAAGAGTCTATTCCGCAGGCAGGATTGAGACAAGATTTTACGGGGAACTTCTGGTGCCCAACAGTACCAGGATACTTATGGAATCAAAGGCAGAATATACAGACGATTACGTTCAGGACGCCGCAGAATACATACATGACCACATGGAAAATGATGTGGATTATCTCATAGGGCCGGGTACAACCTGCAAGAGCATTCTGGCCCTTTTCAATCAAGAAGGCAGCATCCTCGGGTTTGATCTGTTTAGAAATGGCAGGATCATGGAAACCAGCATGGATGAGGCGAGACTGTACGAAGTAGCCGGCAGCAGCACAAGGATGATAATTTCTCCCATCGGGGGCCAGGGCTTTCTGCTGGGGAGGGGAAACAGAGAAATTTCGCCACGGGTTCTAAAAAAAATTAATCCACGCAACATAACTGTTATAGCATCCCCAAGGAAACTTGAAAACCTGAAAGTTCTCTACATCGACACTGGCGGCGAAAAAATAAACTTTCCACAATATGTCAGAGTGTTATATGGATATGGCAAATTTAAGATGGTTAAAGTTGAACAATAGCACGGTTTAACCGGATTCTATCAAAATCTATAATTATGTGATGCGGATACTCTAAGGTTGATTAAAACTGATTCAGAAAACCGTGGCTTTTCTGATCTTTCAAAATTTGTGAAAAGGTCTCCCAGATGGTACACAATAATCTGGTTAACAGTGGTTATACTGGCATTTGATTACTTCCTTCTCAGGAATGTGTACCTGGTTATCATCGGCGTCCTGGGCTCATATCTTCTGGTAATAGGCATCGATATCCTCTTTGTAAAAATTGCCCAGGTTTATTTTCCGGTTAGGCGAATCTTGTTCCTGGATTTCCTGTCGCTTCTCATAGCCTCAGTTTTCTTCTGGGCCGTGTACTTTTCAAGGATATTCACCAATCCAGAGATCATGTTGATGGTATCCATATCCTCAGCTACTCTGCTGAGGGTTCTGATATTCTATACATATTATTCCGACAGGCCGCTTAAATTTATTCCGCCCACCCTTAATTATACATTTGCTGCAATGGTGGCCCTATCAATTATCTTCAGGGAATGGCTTACCATAATACCATTTGTCGTGTCTTCCGCCATATACATAGCATGTGGCGTAATATTTGTAAAGAGTTCGACCCGGGGTTTCGCCAGGGAATATGGTGAAAGCCCTGCCAAGATCATAAAGATGTTTCTTAATTACAACAACGAAGAGGTGAG
Organism: Thermoplasmatota archaeon; assembly: GCA_023379345.1. Taxonomy (GTDB): domain Archaea; phylum Thermoplasmatota; class Thermoplasmata; order Thermoplasmatales; family Thermoplasmataceae; genus UBA509. The sequence continues at coordinate 10,233 of JAMCUV010000103.1, read as the reverse complement.
TCAGGAGATTGGCAACAATTTCTTTGGAAGGCTTTACAGACACGTGAGGCGTGTTCCAATCAAGGTAATGGATATCAGGAGAGTGGATGACCAATCCAGAATGACCACACTTGTATTTCCATATGTTCACCCCGGGCCATTTGGAACCCTTGGGTCAAGCGATCTTCCACGGAGACTTCAGACAAGGCTGTCGGATCTGGGAGCAGATCTGATGGTTTTTCACACCACAACCACGAACAGCAACAACTGTTCCGGAGATGATGATTTAGATGAGATTGCATCGGCGGTGAAGGCATCGCTTCAGGACATGGAATATGTCAGGTTGATGTCGCGCTTCAAAAAGATCAATGTTGGCAAGTATGCCATCGGAATGCAGAGGTTCGGGGATTTTGGCCTTGGTGCAATAATCCCTGAGCGGGAACCATTTGACGATGTTAAACTTAAGGAAGGCCTCAAGATAATTCATCACGTGGAGAGAAGCACCCTCAAGGAATTTGCTGCAATAGATGCACAGAACTTCTTCACGGAAAAGGCGCTTGAGCTTGATGCCTGTGACGGCATGGAGAAGGCATTCGAACGCGAACTCAAGAGGCTGGAATCAAAGTATCCGGCAAGGATTGGATATTCCAGGATTTATGAGCCTCTTCCTGAATTGGGCTCAATGGGCGTTCAGGCGCTTGTTACGGAAATACAGGGAAAATACCAGGCAACCGTGCTTACGGATTCAAACAACGTGACCCGGGAAGTTATTGAGGCAGCCAGAAAAAGAACTGCCGATAGGATTGCATCTCTTGAAATATACACCACGGACAACCACTATGTCAATGCCAGCAACCTCGATGTTAATCCCCTTGGAAAAGAGGGGAATATTGACGATATTGTTGGACTCATAGTGCGCACTGTTGAAAAGGCCATGGAATCAGTGGCTGATGTCGAAGTTGGTATGAAAACGGTTAATGTAAAGGTCAGGATGGGAGACGAGAACACCTACCAGAGGCTCATAGATTCGGTATTTGATTCGCTGAGGAGAGCCAAGTACACAATAATCATCACCATTCCATCAAGTATAATTGCGTCCATAGCAATTTTCAGGTATCTGGTTCCTGTCCTATGATATATTCAAATAACTCTATTAATCCAGAAACTATTGTCTGACAGATCAGCTGCTTATGTAGGTAACAGTGTTTGAATAACTGCATGTTAACTGATCAGTTCTTGGTCAGACAAAAATGTTTATATATGTCCTAGATGATATAATGGTATGGAATTAGTCGCCGACGGAAATATAATCAGATCGCTTAACAGGAGCGAATTAAGGAGGAAGGTTCTCTTCTACCTGTTGTCCATACATCCCTACAGATCCTATCTCTCTGAGATATCTAGGGCCGTTAAATCCGATCCTTCCAACGTGAAGGGATGCCTTGAAGGCCTGGGAGTGAGGTATACCGGGGAGGAATCTCTGGTTGGGCTTGGCCTCGTATCCTTTGAGCAGTCGAAAAATGGCTTCAAGTATTACAAGATCAATACCGACTTCATTGAGGACGTAAAGGCGCTGAAAACCATGTTTAACCACAAGAAAGTATTTGCCGTGGAAATAGGCTGATCCAATTAATTATTATCAAACGAGCTTCCGTCGGCTTCGTTATTTTTTCAAAATTTTCATAAGAAAGGCTTAATTATCTAAATTAAATGGAGTGAGAGGTGGATACTACGGTTGAATCTGTTGATGAATGGGTCAAGAAGCTGAGTATTACGTCCACGAAGGACGTGCAGGTACCCAGAATGCTGTTTGACCAAGTCATCGGACAGGAGGAAGCAAGGGAGGTTGTCAAGAAGGCAGCCATACAGAAGAGACATGTTCTTCTCATAGGCGAGCCTGGAACGGGCAAATCCATGCTGGCTCAGTCCATGGTTGACTTCCTTCCCAAGGATGAATTGGAGGACATACTGGTTTTTCCAAATCCAGAAGATTCAAACAGGCCGAAGATCAAAACTCTTCCGGCCGGGAAAGGCAAGGAAATTGTAAGGCAATATCAGTTGAAGGCTGAAAGGGAGAAGAAGGACAGATCCAGAGGAGTACTGTTTGTGGTTTTTGCCATAATATTCTTCGGCATCATCGCTGCTGGCATTCTTTATGCAAGCAACAAGGATTTCGGTCTGAGCCTGAATATCCTGTTTTTCACGGTAATAATAGCTTTCTTCATCTATATGTTCATGGCACTCAACCCGGCCATGAGGATGGAGAAGGCAATGGTTCCCAAGTTGCTGGTATCTCACACGCCAAATGATAAACCACCATTCATTGATTCAACAGGAGCCCATTCCGGCGCGCTTCTCGGTGATGTCAGGCATGATCCTTTCCAGTCCGGCGGGCTGGAGACTCCGGCACACGAAAGGGTGGAGGCTGGAAACATTCATAAAGCCAATAAGGGAGTCCTGTTTGTGGATGAAATGAACCTGCTCAGGATGGAGAGTCAGCAGGCTCTGCTCACAGCCATGCAGGAGAAGAAGTTTTCCATATCAGGACAGAGTGAAAGGAGTGCCGGAGCAATGGTCCAGACAGAACCAGTTCCATGTGACTTTGTTCTAGTTGCCGCAGGAAATCTTGACGCAGTGCAGGGAATACATCCAGCATTGAGATCAAGGATCAGGGGTTACGGTTATGAAGTCTATGTGAACGACACCATGGAAGATACTGAAGAGAACAGGCAGAAGCTTGTGCAGTTCATTGCCCAGGAAGTCCTTAAGGACAAGAAGATACCCCACTTTGACGTCGGTGCAGTAACAGAAATAATAAAAGAAGCACAGAGGCGGTCCGGCAGGAAGGGCAAACTTACCCTCAGGCTCAGGGAACTTGGTGGGCTCATCAGGGTAGCCGGTGACATTGCCATAAGCGAAAAGGCTGAGATTGTTACGGCTGACCAGGTTGTAAGAGCAAAGGCACTGAGCAAACCTCTGGAGCAGCAGGTTGCTGACAGGTCCATCCAGATAAGAAAATCATACCAGACTTTCCACAGCGAAGGGTCAGCTGTAGGAATGGTTAACGGACTGGCTGTTGTTGGCGCAAACTCAGGAATGGCCGATTATACAGGTATTGTAATGCCAATCGTTGCAGAAGTAACACCTGCCCAGCACAAGGGCAATGGTGTCGTGGTTGCCACCGGAAAACTGGGAGAAATAGCCAAGGAAGCTGTACAGAACGTATCGGCTGTATTCAAGAAGCTCAGTGGAAAGGACATTTCAGACATGGATATACACATACAGTTCATCGGGACATACGAAGGGGTAGAGGGGGATTCAGCCAGTGTATCAATTGCAACTGCAGTGATATCAGCCATAGAGAACATACCTGTTGATCAGACCGTTGCCATGACCGGCTCTCTGAGCGTTAGAGGGGCAGTGCTTCCAGTTGGCGGTGTCACGGCAAAGGTTGAAGCAGCCATCGAAGCTGGAATGAAAAGGGTTGTTGTACCTGCTGCCAATTTTGGCGACATTGTGCTGGACAGCCTTCACAAGGATCGCATTGAGGTAGTTCCAGTGGCTAACATCAGCGAGGTCTGGGAAAATGCCCTGATTGCAAGTCCCGAGAAGCAGAGATTCCTGTCCAGAGTTGCTGATTTCCTGAATCCAAAGCTGTTTGGGCCCAAGCAGGGAAATACCGGAGCCAATGCAGCCTGAGCTCAAATCATTCAAACTGGCGGGAAAACAGTTCCCGTCACCCGAAACTTTTGTAAAGGGAAATCATCTTGGGTTTTTCTGTATTCTTGATTCAAGAACAGTGGTATCCAGGGAGCAAATTCTAATATCATTCCACAGATCAGGAAGACTTCAGTCGCAGTCGCGTATCAGACTCAGAGAATCTCTCTTTATGATGCTGGTTGCAGGGGAACCCCAGATATCAAATGCCATAGGATCTGCAGGAATCGGTCCGGAGACCAGTGGAATTACCGTTGTCTATGATAATGAGAATGATCTAATGGCATTCGTAGAGAGCATGGGGGGGTTACTGGAACCTGTCGAAGCTCCATTTCCTGACAAAACTCCTGAAAATCTTGTGCCTATTATGTTCAGGAAAATGATACGGGTTCAATTATCACTTTGAGCTGTCATTATTGGAATATCTCTGGGTTTCAGGGCAATCGAGAAAGGCTTTTCAAACCCATTCCGGCGAATCTTATTAATGCAAGGGCAATTCCAGAGCATGGAAGAAAATTTTCTGGCTTTTTTCGGCCACCTCAACATAGATGTTGTAATGCGCGTTCCCTCTCTACCATGCAGGGGATCAGTCAATATCCAGCGTCATGAGGAAAACTTCGGCGGCACCGCCGGTAATTTCGCAATGATCGCATCTTCCCTGGGTGTACCGTTTCACCTGTATTCTGCCGTATCCCAGAACTCACACGGTAAGTTTCTGGAATTCCTGCGGTCAAGGAATATAGGTACTGAGCACATTCACATCTCCGGGGATTATGGACCTATATGTTATTCTGCCACCGACGGCAAGGATCAGGTCTATTATATTTACCAGGGCCCCATGGATGAACCGTTCTCCCAGGCTGTTCTCAAAAAAAATTCGAAGTACAAGTGGGTTCATCTAGGGACTGGCCCTCAGGCTGACTACATTAATGTCGCGGAAAATACAGCGGGAAAGAAGGTATTTGATCCCGGCCAGGAGATCTCATACAGGTATTCACGGGACGACATAATCAAGATGGTTTCTGCCAGCAGCCTATGGATTCTTAATGAGCATGAGCTTTCCGTGGCATCAGAAATTATGGGCGTACCCCAGGAAAAATTAATTGGCATGACTCCGGAAACCATCGTCACCAGAGGAGCGAACGGGTCAACGCTGTATGGGCCTGACGGCAGAACAGAGATAAAGTCAAGGAAATCAGACGTTGTGTTCGACACAATCGGTGCAGGAGATGCCTACAGGGCTGGCTTCTATCTTGGCATTTACAGGGGACTGGACACGGCCCATAGCTGTGCAGTGGGTTCAATAGTTTCAGGACTGGCTGTGCAGAAACCGCTGCGGGATTTCAAATATACTGCATCGGATATTTTTGATATATTAGAATCAGAGGCTGATGATATGATTACCCCACAAAAAGATTAACCCGCCATGGGATCAGGTACAATGGCGTTATATACATTTGAAGGTAGAGAGCCAAAGGTCGACAGAAGTGCTTTTGTTTTCCCGGATGCAACGGTGATTGGTGATGTCACCATTGGAAAAGAGGTATGGGTAGGCCCCGGTGCAGTCCTGAGAGGAGACTACGGGAAGATAGTTGTGGGCGATTACAGTGCCATCGAGGATAACGTGGTGGTACACGCAAGGCCCGGAGAAACAACAGTCATAGGGAACCATGTCACTGTGGGGCACCTCTCTGTTATTCACACTCCAACAATATCAGACTGGGTTGTCATAGGGATGGGCGCCGTGGTATCCGATTTTGCCCATATAGGAACATGGGCTGCAATAGGGGAGGGTGCGGTTGTGAAAAACAACTTTGAGGTACCAGAGAAGGCCATCGCAGTTGGTGTTCCGGCAAAGGTGATAGGCAATGTGAGCCAGGATTACATGGATCTGTGGACAAAATACAAGGCAAACTACAACAGCTTTGCATCAAGATATAAAACAAATCTGCACATGATTGAGCAATGAAATAATTTAAGACTCCGGAAGCACTGATCACATCATGACGGACGAACTACCCATAGATGACATAAGGGTCAGAAAGATAATCGATTCGCGGGGTAACTTCACGGTGGAGGTGGATTTATTCATTGAGGACGTAATGGGAAGATGCTCTGCACCTTCCGGTGCCAGCACCGGGGATACAGAGATGAAGGCTTTTCCAAAATCAGGTCCGGACGGTGCCATAAAATTCTTCGAAGATAAGCTGAGGTCGAAACTCATCGGATACAACGCCCTGGATCAGATCGGATTTGACAGAACCATCATGGAAACAGACGGCACTGAGTACATGGAGAACGTGGGAGGAAATCTTTCCACAGCTCTTTCCGTGGCTAATGCCAGAGCCGCAGCCTCATATCTGGGAATACCGCTGTACAGTTATGTTGGAGGGGCTTTTGCACGATCTCTTCCAAGACCCATGGGGAATGTAATTGGCGGTGGCAAACACTCCAGGGAGGGCACAACAATACAGGAATTTCTAGTATCAGCCCAGGCGGACACTTTTCTTCAGTCAGCATACATAAATGCAATGACCCACAGGAGAATTGGGGAGATCCTGTCAGAAAAGTTGAAAGGCACCAGTGTAGGCCTTGGCGATGAGAAGGCATGGACCGCAAACATAAGTGATGAGGAAGCACTGGAAATACTGCATCAGGCTGTTTCAGAGACATCTTCCAGGTACCATGTGAGGATACTCAAGGGAGTTGACTTTGCGGCCAACTCATTTTATGAGGGTGGCAAATACATGTACAAAAATGGGCCAAAAACACGGGACCAGCAGATAGATTATGCAATATCATTCTCCAGGGACCACGATTTCTACTTCATAGAAGACCCCATGGTGGATACGGATTTCGATGGCTTTGCAGAGATCACCAAAAAGATTTCACAGAAGAGCCTTGTGGTGGGCGACGATCTGTATACTACCAACCCGGAACGTCTCAAGATTGGTATCGAAAAGAAATCCACCAACGGGATTCTCATAAAGGTCAACCAGATCGGATCACTCTCCCGGACTGCTGAGACTGTGCGCCTAGCCACTGCGGCTGGCATTCGGAACACTGTCTCCCACAGGAGCGGCGAAACCACAGACGATTTTGCAGCACATCTCTCGGTGGCATTCGGGTCAACATTCATCAAGACAGGTACCATTGGAGGAGAAAGACTTGCCAAGTTGAACGAACTCATCAGGATAGAGGAAGAGATAAACAGCAACTGACATGATACATATTCTGGGTGTGGGTCTCCGGGGTGTTGACAGCGTAACCCTGGGGGAAATGAGGATCCTGTCTAAATGTGAGAAAATATATTTTGAGACATACACCTCTGTCTCCCCTGGGGAAACAGCCAATGAGATATCTTCAATCACAAGCAAACATATTTTTCCACTGGGTCGCGAGGATGTGGAGAATCCGTCTGAGCTCTTGAGAGAAGGGGCAGATCATGATATTTGCATTATTGTCACTGGAGATCCGCTTTCTGCCACGACACACAACCAGCTACGCCTTGATGCCATTTCAGCTGGCGTTGCGGTGAATGTGGTGGAAAATGCCTCAATACTGACATCACTGCCAGGGAAGGCGGGGCTTCTCCCTTACAGGATGGGGCCTCCTGTCTCACTTCCATTTCTCACTGAAAGATTCAGCCCAAGGAGCGTTCTGGATAAATTGGGGAGAAACAGGGATATGGGCTTTCACACCATAATCCTTCTTGATCTCAAGGATAACCGCACAATGTATCCTGAAGAAGCATTCAGCTACCTGAAACAGCTTGAGGAAAAACACGGTATTGGCGTTGTTAAGAACGATTCCTTGTTTGTGGTTGCTTCTAAGGTGAGCCAGGCTGGAGAAAGCCTTTCGTACGGCACCTTTGAAAAGTTATCAAAAATATCCTGGAAAGCAAGTCCATCTTCCCTGATTTTCCCGGCAGACCTAACCGAGAAAGAGTCAGAATTCATGGGCCTTTTCTGCACTAAGGTAGAGTGAGCGAACCTATCTGAAATATGTCTCCACAATCTGCATAACAAGGCTGAGTGGCAGATTCAGCTTCCGGCTCACATATTCCGGATCCATGCTGTCCACGTAATATATGAGAACCAGCCTGGAGGTGGGATCGGGCACCATTGCTGATATGTATGAATTTATCTGGCCCATGAGCTGGTCCTTCATTGCAATGAGCTTATTTCTGTCTCTCATGAGTTCGTCAATCTGGCGATCCACATCGCCTATCTTCTTTAGAAGTTCCGATGGTTTTTCCGCGTGAATATCTTCACGTTCTTCCACACTGTTGGGATCAAGTGGAATTTCATATCTTTTGACAGTTATAAAATTACGGGAATAATCCGCCACAAGGGTTGAGAACCCCGTGGGCCTGTAAATTTTTCTTCTGGCACCGAGACTGCTGGGTGCATACCCTGCAGATGAAATCAGGTTTGCCTTTTCCAGCAATTCCAGCTGCTTATTGATGGCCTGCTGCGAAACACCAATGATCCTGCTGATCTGCAGGGCATAAGACTGATCGATGATGAGGCTTCTCAGTATTTCTCTGCGGGTTGAGTTCTCTATTGCGCTTATGAAAGCCTCAAGGTCATCGTCAATCATTTCCCATCACTCTATCTGGATCTTCTTTCCGCTTGTCTTGTCACCGTTAACTTTGTCTATCGTCAGATCAAGTATTCCGTTGGTGAACTTTGCCTTTGCAGTTTCTGGTTTGATATCGTACTCAAAGTCCATGCTCTTATAGTATTTCCTCGGGCCGTTGCGCACATTTATGGTGACATTCCTTTCAGAGACATTCAGCTCAATGTCCTCCTTGGATATGCCTGGAAGCTCATAGGTGAGGTATATCTTGTTCTTGTCCTCGTTGAAATCGGTCATTGGTTCTCTGACATCCTTTTCAACAGCTTCTGATGCACCAGGTATCATGTTTCTGGGCACATTGCCGAACTCCTCGAATACCGGTTTACCGTCCGGGCCGATCTTGTAGGAGAAACCATACACGTAGGGTCCGTATGTTTTGACATCCGGGTCCTTGAGGAATCTGTCCCATATCCTCATCAGCCTGTCATTGAATCTGTCAAAGTCGAAGCCGAAATCCCGGAACATGTCGTCAAACTCTTCGTCCCAAGGGGTTCTCCAGTCGTCTTCATCCCTCTTTCTTCTTATTGCCATATTTTTACCCTCCTGTTGTCAACCATTGGTTGACAACAATAGATTACAATTTAGTATAAAAATATTGTGGAGACGGTCAACCTTGCCTTGCAATGGCAACCATGCCCTAGAAGATTAGCTGCTGTATGCTTAATCCCATGCGCAATATACAAGTGGTGTACCTGATGCTGTTCCAAAAATTCGCTGCTCATATTCCTGAGGGCTTAATTCTTATGAACCTGCATGCTGCCTTCAGGTCACTGATGCTGTGGCGAATCTAAGATTTCAATACGAATAGACCGAAGAGAAAGTCGAACGGTGTTCATGTTCCGAACATCTTATAATCAAGCAAATGGTACATACTGGATAGCATGAAGTGGATAACAAGGGAGAAAGCCGCAATAGACCGAATAGCCTGCCCATGGCTGATTTCCAGATTTATAGATGACAACCCTGAGTTCATCTTTGTGCCGGCTGCCGAAGTAATGAAAGATTCCAAGGAGCTTACAGCAATCCCATTTGATGTGGAGGGAGCGGAACTCAATCACTACTATGAGGATGGCGAGGAGAGAGTGACATTTGATGCCGTTATGAAAAAATACAAACTGTCCGATCCTGCTCTTAAGGAACTTGCAAAGATCGTCAGGGCAGCCGATGCTCACGAAGCTATGGCAGTACCCGAATCGCCAGGCCTGAAGGCCATCGCGCAGGGCTTCAGGTTGATATCGAAGAATGATTATGAAAACATGGATAAGCAATTTCCTGTGTATGACGCACTTTACGCTTATTGCAAGTATAAGTTAGAATCACACAGAAAATGAAGGGTATAACGTATGGTGTCATCCATTAACCGGTGAAGTGAACTACTCCTCCGCTGAAGCATGGGGGCTTCCTGATTCAACGACCGACATCTGCCTGTATGGATATATTCCAGACAAGCCTGAAGTAGCGATCTCCACAGGCGTGAATTCGGACTGCACCAGCCCTACTTTTATTAGTCCAATCTTTAATATGTTTGTAGCTGCGTTCAGATCCCTGTCTATGCTCAAATAGATATATTAAGTAATTATATGAATTCCTTAATTGGAGGAAGTCCGTGTATCTCATCCCTGAAGGTCTGAGTTTTACTGCCTCCCCCAAACCCCTAACCTCTCTATAAATTTCTCTACCATTCTTACAGATCAGATTCAGTATGCTTGGGGTTCTACGAGGTCAAGATCTTAACCCTGAAGAATTCACAGTGTGGAATAATGTTACCAAATGTATCTATCATTGCTTGAAAACCCAAGCATCATGACATGTGAAAAAAATTTTGAAAATGCGCTGTTTATGACTGTGGCACATCGTGGAATCTATAAAAAAAACTATATTAATAGAAATCATCCT
>JAMCUV010000102.1 GCA_023379345.1 Thermoplasmatota archaeon | reverse complement strand
TCCGCTGACATGATCTCTGATGCACTGGAGATCAGCGGAAATTCTCCGGCAGCGGAGACCGCAGGAATGAACGGTGAAGGCGCAGCCAGGGTTGAGAGCCCGCAGGGAGATCTGTTCTACTACGTAAAAATCAGTGACGGCAGGATTGATGACATCCAGATGTCGTCTCCATCACTGCTCAATATTGATGCCTTCAGGAAATCCATGGCAGGCAATATCTTCACGGATTACCACTTCAACTGGGAGAGCTTCGGCATCTGGATATCTGAACTTTCGGTGGTGATGCAGTGAGCAGCATCTGGTTCCTCAATGGAGTGAGAAAGGGGATAAAGACCGAAAGGTTTCCTTCCACTGATCCAGATGCTGCGCCGCAGTGGCCCTCACGCCTTTCCGGGAACAATGGAAGCAACTGCCCCATTGAGGCAATAACACCGGAGGGCTGGATCATGGAAAAATGCATATTCTGCCGCCGGTGCTTGCCGGATTACCAGCCAACTGGAGATCAGGACATATTTACCGTGAAGAAATCTGAGAAAACATTCAGGAAGTCATTTCATGTCTTTCCCCTAGATTCCGGTGCCTGCGGTTCCTGCAACATGGAGTTTCTCAGCATCTTTTCTCCCCAGTACGACGCAAACCGCCTGGGCATATTCATGGTGAATACTCCGCGGCATGCCGATGCAATCGTCATAATGGGGGTCATGACGCCTGGAATGAAAGAGGCGCTGGACAGGGCCTATGAGGCCATGCCGGAACCAAGGCTTGTGATTGCCCTTGGAGCCTGTGCAGTTACGGGCGGCATTGTTGGGGATGCACCGCTGGACCGGGAGAGATATCATGTGGAAATTGCCGGCTGCCCTCCCTCTCCTTACACGGTTCTGGCTGCACTCAATGCGGCAAGAGGTGGCAGCAACAGCCGCACTGATTCTGGATCAGGAAGCATGGGGGTGCACTGAAAATGCTGCCTTACCTTGGTCCAGTGTTATTCGGCATTGCAGCCCTCCTGGGTATGTTCAACAGGAAAGCTTCGTACCTCATGCTGTCCGCATCATCGGTCGTATTCGCTGCCACGCAGTTTGCGTACGGTGATTATCTCTCCTACTACTCCATAATTGCGGCCATTGTCTGGATATTTGCAGGAATCTATTCACTATCTTACGGGGAGAGGTATGGCAAATGGCTGGCTTCCCTTATGTCGCTGACGGTGATGGGAATGTCCATCATACTGGTGTCAAACAATTATCTTGCACTCATAGCCGGCTGGGAGATAATGTCTGTGCCGTCATATGCCATAGTTGCCCTGAACAGGTCGCAGAAGGGGCCGGCGTTCACCTTCATGACATTCAGTGAATTCAGCACTGTCTTAATCATTGCCGGCGCCGTGTCCTCATTCGTGGTCTCAGGAGATTCCTCATTCAGCTTCATCCATTTAGCCACATTTGTGCCGCTCCTTCTCATTTCATTCGGTGCGCTCATCAAGATGGGCATGTCACCGTTCATGATAAGCGAGTGGCTCCCCATAGCCCATGGGAATGCTCCTGCAAATGCATCAGCAGTATTCAGTGCAACAATGACGCTCATGGGAGTCTTCCTCATAACCAGGATGATATTCCTGACCAATGCAGGCCCTGCGCTGGTTTACATAGGAATCCTCTTCCTGATCATCGGTAGCATCTCGATCCTGTTTGCATCAATCTATGCCTACATATCCGAGAACATGAAGATGCTTGGGGGATTCAGCACCATAGAGAACCAGGCTGCGATTCTTGCAGCCTTCGGCCTTTATCTTGTCACCGGCAGCAATATTCTCCGTGAGTTTGTCCTGGTCACCATAATCCTCTTCGCACTGTCCCATGCGATTTCCAAAACAGGTCTTTTCCTTTCCATTGGAAGCACCAGAGGAGAGTATTTCGGGGAAGCGAGAGCACCGGAGGACAGGTGGATGCGTGTGGGAACACTGCTTTCAACCATGTCACTTTCTGGATTGTTCCCTGCCATTGGGGGGCTTGCGGTATGGATGCTTCTTGAGTCCTTCTTCATGCAGGCATATCTGGGCGGATATATGGGCATTATTGCCATAATAGTGGGGTCTGTTATTGCAATTTCAGAGGGTATGGCCACGGGCGCCATGATGAAGATACTGTCATTTTCGGCGCTTTTCAGGGCCAGGAAGGGGCATGCCAGCAGGGTGGAAACAGTGACTGTATTCAGTGTGGGTGCCGCAATACTCATACTGTTTGTCATTTCTGTTCTGCTGGTTCCAGCAATATTCCGGGGAGGCATACCATCTGTGCTTGTATTCAACGGGTTCACCATAGAATCCAGGTTCTCCACTGCTGATTTCGGGCTGCTGTCACCGGATTATGTCATAGCACTCATAACAGTCTTCTCGCTTGCATCCTATGCTATTTTCAGGAAACCAGGGACCAGGACAGCTGAAGTATGGAACAGCGGCAGATCAGTCTCCAGCCAGTACACCTCATTTGCATATGCCAACAACATAAGGCTCATGCTTCGCAGGGTGCTAAGGACCAGGATGGGGGATGACAACCAGCCGGTTTCCGTCATAGACGTCTTCTGGTTTGCAATGAATTCCGTGGGAAGAGGTTACAGGAGGATGTGCATGATAGCAACAAGGAAATTCATGAACAGCTCCATAGCCTGGTACATGGTCTACATGATAGTGGCGTTCATGGTGGTCATAATACTGGCTGTGGCGCTTTACTGAAAAATAATTTGCACTTATCTCACTCTTTTCAGGTCAAATGAGCCCAGATCCACGTATCCTTCGTTCCTGATTATTTCGACCCATTCCCTTGTCCTTGCCGATGGGAGACCCCGGACCCTGAGATACTCCGTCGTGGCCTCGGTGCGGAACTCCATTGAAATATCCATGAAATAATTGACGTTCTCGTATATTTTCCTCTCGAAGATGCCATCCTCAAGGAGGTACAGGGAAACCGATCCTTCTGCTTTTCTTCTCTGGGAAATGTGCTGGAGGGATCTTATGAATGTTTTCTCATCGGTCTGCGTCATGAGTCCGGTCAGGGAATAAACAACCATCCTGTACTTTCCAGCCTGTGAAATGATCCTGCTGCACACCGAATCTATGCTCTTCATGAAATTGCTGATGTTTGAGCTCCCGTCAATGACGATAGCCGAGGCTCCCATTGGCTCAACCTGCACGAACCGGGAATAAGCATCAATAACTGTGAGGATTCCTGACTTCTGCCACTGATCAACCATGGCGGGATCGCCAAGAGCGGACATCATGGATGAGGGTTCCCTGTCCAGCGTAAGAATTATGATGGGGTAATTTTCCGCGATGGATTCAGCTATGAACTGTGACGCGAATATCTCCTTGGAACTGAAAGGGGGGCCATTCAAAACAATATTTGACGGAACTGGATATCCTCCCCTCAGGAGATCGTCAAGCTTGGAAATGCCCGTTGCCGCCCTGCCGGTTACTGCTGGGGCTGCAGTATATGCCTGGCGCTGTACGTTCACGGGAACTGAAGTCGTCTGTAGGAATCTATCCACCTCAGCCAGCAGCCTGGAAGACTGCTCTATCTGTTCCAGGAGCCGTGTGCGCAATTGCAGCAGGTCTTCCCTGTCCTGTGCCTGTTCCTCCTTTTCCTCTCCCTGCATATATCCTTTCTCTTGCGGTTCCTTTCATCCGGAATGCCACCGGGCAGCTGCCTTTCTCCCAGAGGTCATGGCTGAAAGACCTGTTTCCAGGCCCAGTCACTCTGCAAATATGGGATTAAGCCGTGGGTTTCTTGTAGGTTCCTGACACAACCCACGGAGGCTCAACAGGATCAAAGGGTTCCATGCCATCAACTTTACTGGACTCAAGTATTTTTTCATTGACCTCGATACCAAGCCCTGGTTTTCCGGAAAGCGTGAATCTGCCATTCTCCAGTTTATATCCGGTCTTCACAAGATTTCGCTTCCAGTCCGGCCAGAATGCCTCAAAACTCTCCTGTATGAGGAAATTGGGGAGGGTCTTGTCAACATTCAGGGTTGCAGCTGTCTGGATGGGGCCGAAGGCATTGTGGAATGCAACAGGAACTCCGAACGCTTCTGCTATTGCAGCGGTTTTCTTGTTTTCCAGTATTCCAAGTGAGTTTGTAAGGTCAGGCTGTATGATGTCAACCAGCCCCTCTGATATGTATCTTGCAAAGTCGGTCTTGTTCAGGAGACGTTCTCCCAGGGCAATTGGCGTTCTTATGTATCTCTTCAACTCTGCAAGGCCCACTTCCAGTTCAGGATGGACCGGTTCCTCCATGAACAGTGGTGTGAACTCATCCAGCGCTGTTCCTGCATCTATTGCAGCCCTTGTTGAGAATCTTCCATGGCATTCAATGAGCAGGTCCACGGAATCCCCGAATTCATCCCTGAGGGCCGACACTATGTTTACGGCATTCTTTAGGCCTTCTTTGGATAGCTTGTCATAGTTGTCTCCAAATGGGTCGAACTTGAAGGCATCAAATCCCTTGGCACGTGCCTCCTTCGCCTTCTTGACAAAATCCTCAGGCGTTACGCAATTCGAATACCATCCGTTGGCGTATGCCCTGAGATCCCGGTTGAATTCGCCACCCAGGAGCTTGTAGACAGGGGAGCCCACTGCCTTTCCTATGAGGTCCCAGCTTGCAATCTCAAAGGCGCTCAGGGCTGAGGTCGCTTCCATGGACTTTGACAGATAGAATGAGTTCCTGTAAAAGTCCTTGATGTTCTTCTCCACGTTGAAGAAATCCGCATCCTGGAATACTCTCCGGACTTCCTCCATGCTCTCCTTCACAGGCAGCGTCATGAGCGTTGTGGGGGCTTCTCCGAAACCCACGAGCCCGTCATCAGATGTCAGCTTCACCAGCAGTATTGTTGAACTCCATGGGGAAGAAATTTCCTTTCCCTTCTCCCCGAGCTCAAGAACTTCTATGTTCTTTATTTTTGATGCCATAATACTGAATCACCGGGATGGTACTTAAACATATCAGGGAAAAACATATTTTATTCATCGAGCCCTTTGCTCTCTGGGTCATGGACAAATGTGCACATCAATCATGGATTATAATGTTTTCATGAAAATATTTCCAGATTAGCCTGATACCGCTGGAAAATCATAATTAGAGTGAATGGATTATCAATGGATATTCATGAGTTCTAAATTCCAGAAGATATCGGTTTTGAAGGCGGGTGGAAAAGAATACAAATTTTATTCACTGAAGGAACTTGAAAAGGACGGGCACAAAATTTCCAGGCTCCCTTATCCCGTGAGGATCATTCTTGAATCACTCATCAGGAACTTTGACGGCAAGACTGTCACGGAGAGTGATGTGGAGAACCTGCTGAACTGGAACGCCGCAAAGCCATCGGACAGTGAGATTCCCTTCAAGGTTGCCAGGGTGGTTATGCAGGATTTCACAGGGGTTCCAGCTGTGGTTGATCTTGCGGCTATGCGTGATGCTGCCCAGGCCGCAGGAAAAAATCCTGAGGTAATCAACCCACAGGTCCCCGTTGATCTTGTCATCGATCATTCTGTCCAGGTGGACTTTTACGGTGAACCCAATGCACTCCAGGAGAATGTGGATATGGAATTCCAGAGGAACGGGGAAAGATACCGTTTCCTGAAGTGGGCACAGAATGCATTCCACAACATGCGCATAGTGCCCCCATCGGTTGGCATCATTCACCAGGTCAACCTTGAATACCTGGCAAAGGTGGTCATGACCAGGAAATCAGGAAATGGACTCTGGGCATATCCCGACACCCTTGTGGGGACAGATTCACATACAACAATGATAGACGGCCTTGGCGTGGTAGGTTGGGGAGTTGGCGGAATAGAGGCTGAAGCGGCCATGCTTGATCAGCCTGTCACCTTCAAGACTCCGGAGGTCATCGGCGTGAAGCTCACGGGCAAGCTCAGGCCGGGCGTGACCTCAACCGATATGGTTCTCACCATAACTGAACTTCTCAGGAAAAACAAGGTTGTTGACAAATTCCTTGAATTCTTCGGTGAAGGAATAAAGTCACTCACCATTCCAGACAGGGCCACAATATCAAACATGTGCCCCGAGTACGGAGCAACCGTAGCTATGTTTCCAGTGGACGAACAGACCATTGAGTACCTGAAGCTCACTGGAAGGGATGATGACCAGGTTGATCTCATTGAGAAGTACTTCAAGGCCCAGGGCCTGTTTGGAACCCAGAACGATGTTGAATATTCGAGGGTCATAGAGCTTGATCTGGGCACAGTCAAACCCAGTGTTTCCGGACCCAGTCTCCCGCAGCAGAGAACTGATCTTGGAAGGATAGGGGACAATTTCCTGGCATTCATGGAGCAGAGCGGTTCTGTCATGGAGACAGGGAGCAGATCCCAGAAACAGGTTGTCCTGAAATCAGCCCCAGTGAAAATCAACGGAAGGGACGAGACACTGACGGAAGGAGATGTGGTCATTGCCGCCATCACAAGCTGCACAAACACCAGCAATCCATACGTGATGCTTGGCGCAGGACTTCTTGCGAAGAAAGCCGTGCAGAAAGGGCTCAGGGTCAACCCCAAGGTGAAAACGAGCCTGGCTCCCGGATCAAGGGTTGTATCGGAATACCTCAAGAAGGCAGGGCTCCAGGAATATCTTGACAAGCTTGGATTCGAGCTCGTGGGATTCGGCTGCACAACCTGCATTGGAAACAGCGGCCCACTGAATGAAAGCATTGAACATGCCATCGTGAGCGAGAACATGAGCACTGCTGCCGTCCTCTCGGGAAACAGGAACTTTGAAGCAAGGATCCACAGGAACGTGAAGGCAAATTACCTTATGTCGCCTCCACTGGTGGTTGCTTTCGCCCTGGCCGGGAAGGTCACCATAGACATGGACAATGAGCCTCTTGGTCTTGGAAGCGATGGAAAGCCGGTTTTCCTGAAGGATATATGGCCTACATCGGATGAGATCCTCTCTGCTATGAAGGGTTCCATCAGCAGGGAAATGTTCGTGGAAAAATACAGGAATCTGGATGAATACAACCCGAAATGGAAAGCCATGGAGGCACCGTCAGGAAAGACCTATGCATGGGATGAGAAAAGCACCTACATAAGGAAGCCGCCATTCTTCGACAACTTCAACCCGGAGACGGAAATTGAGTACAGTGAAATACTGGACGCCAGGCCGCTTCTGGTCCTTGGTGATTCCGTCACCACCGACCACATCTCTCCTGCAGGATCATTCAGCAAGGATACGCCTGCCGGGAAATACCTGGTTGAAAGGGGAGTCAGCCCTGCTGATTTCAATTCCTATGGATCCCGGAGAGGCAACCATGAGGTAATGATGAGGGGCACCTTTGCAAACAACAGGATAAAGAATCTTATGGTTAAGAAGGAGGGGGGCTTCTCTGTTCATTTCCCCGATGGAAAGGAGGGTAGCGTATTCGATGTTGCCATGCAGTACATGAAGGAGAAAATCCCAGAAATCGTACTTGCCGGTGACCAGTACGGAACCGGAAGCTCAAGGGACTGGGCAGCAAAAGGGCCATTCCTTCTTGGAGTGAAGGCAGTGGTTGCCACAGGATACGAGAGGATCCACAGGAGCAACCTGGTTGGGATGGGTATTGTTCCTCTGCAGTTCAGGCAGGGAGAGACCTATGCCAGCCTTAAAGTGGACTTCAGCAAGCCCATGGACGTTATCTTCGACCATGGAATCAAGCCGCTTGGAAAGGCCACATTCAGGTATTACTCCACAGGTTCAAACGACAAGAAAAGCACCGAGGTTACACTGCGGGTTGATACCCCTGTGGAAGCAGAATACCTTGCCAGCGGCGGAATACTTCAGTTTGTGCTGGGGAAAATCCTCAGAGCAAACTGAAAAATTTCGCATCTTAAATTTTCAATTATAGCAATCTTTTTATTCATATAACTTTTAATGCACGTTGCTATGTATATATCTGCGCCCGCTGGAATCAAACTTCTGGCCAGGCACCTGATCC
>JAMCUV010000101.1 GCA_023379345.1 Thermoplasmatota archaeon | reverse complement strand
TGCTCAGGGCATCCTGATGGCTGGCACCCTCCCTTATTTCCTGCCTGTACCTGGAAGCTATGTAGATAAGATAGTCAGTGGATACTCCCACGGCAACAGCTGTCAGGGTGTAATTTACAATATAGTTCACCCCGTGCAGGACTATTCCTGTTATGAAGATTGAGACATAGCCAAGTGCTGTTGCCAGTGACACGAAGATCAGCGCCACTATGGCGGATTTCCATGAGACAAGGGTTATTGCAACCGCTATTGCCAGGATGACAAATAGCACCCCGAATATGAATGCTGACTTAGCTGTGACCTGCTGTATCTGCTGGTTTATGGCCCCGTTGCCGGTTACCATTCCAGAATTTCCAAAATAGCTGGAGGTTATCTTCTCAACAGCAGGCGTTGCGTTTGAGGATGGCTCAAAATCACCCTTTCCCACATAGCCGGATGGTACAGAGAATATAACATTGACAATGAACGCCGACCTGTCACTGCTCACATACTGATCAGTGAGGAACTGTGGAGCTCCTGCAAGGCCGTACATCCTGACGTAGTTTATTCCAACGTTTCCGCCGGATATGGTTGCATTCACAAGGTCAGGCGTGGCTGGAAAATACTGCTTAAGATAGTCGGCCACTGCCACGGAGACTGAATTCGAGTAATTGTCCAGTCCAAGGTACTGGTATGAAATATAGCTTCCGGGAGAATATTTACCGATGGCATACTGCGGATAGGTCTCGTTGTATGCAATCAGTATTGCTGACATTACGGCCTGAAGCGGCTGCGATACGGATTCACTTCCCGATACGTTGTTAGCTGCCGCAGTGCTGTTAAGTTCTGAAACGAACGCTGCTTCGTATGGCAGGGAGGAATTGTACCCTGCATCATGTGCAGAAACCATTATGGAATCATATTTGTAGGAATAACTGGACCAGCTTGAATAAAAGGCTGAAGGGAATGAATACATGGCAGTTGCATTCATCTTGGTCTCATTGTACAACCCGGCTATTGCGGATGCATTCTTCCCTATGGCTGCACTGATGAATGATGCATAAGCGGAGAACGGTGATGTTGTTGATGCCAGATCCGTTATGCCGGAAATCTGGATTTCTGTCTGCATGGATAAAGTCCTGGAGGCGGTTGAATTGTTCAGGAACGGATTCTGCAGCACCAGGATAACCAGTGAGGAATTTGTTGTGTGTGATTTTTCAAGTATTTGAGATGCTACCTGGGATTCGCTGTTGGGATTAACTGCACCGGCGCTGGAATATGTGATGTAGTGGGAATATCCCAGGAGTGCCGGAGTTGCGGCGAGAATGATGATTGCCCAGAGAATGATGACGGTCTTCTTGCGCCTGATTATGAAGCTGCTTATTTTCACATAATCAGATTGTGGATCAGCTTATGGCTTCTGGTCAAAAAAAAATTTTACGATTTCACAGGTTATCCGGCCTGTTTCTCCTTTGGGGAAGCAGGATAAAGCCTCCTGCCTATTCAAGCTTCCCGGAAAGAACATCTGCTGCCACCAGGATGGGCTCCCATGTAGGCGCAAATGGCGGGGAATAGGAATAGTCCACTCCAAGCATGTCGTCTACCGTAAGCTTTGAATAGATTGCAGTGGCCACCACATCAATCCTCTTTGCCACACCCTCGTGCCCTATTATTTCCGCCCCCAGAACTCTCCTGCTCTTCCTGTCTGCTGTCATCTTTATGGTGAGTGGCGACGACCCCGGATAATACGAAGAACGGGATGTTGACGTTATTGTTGAGGATACGGCATCAAAACCTTCTGATATTGCTTCATCATGATCAAGGCCAGTCTTCCCCACCTCGAGCGAAAATACCTTCACCACCTCGGTTCCGGCTATACCAGCGAACTTTGACCTGCCCCCAGCCGCGTTTTCCCCGGCAATCCTCCCCGATTTGTTTGACCCTGTTGCCAGTGGCATGTACACCTCCTTTCCTGTTATCATGTTGTAGGAACAGGCCACGTCACCCGCAGCGAATATCAGAGGATCACTGGTTTCCATGTACTCGTTCACCCTGATGGTGCCGGAAACGCCCAGTTCAAGCCCTGCATCCTTTGCCATTTGGCTATTTGGCCTTACTCCTGTTGCTACCACTATCATCTGGGTGTTGAACGATTCACCATTGCTGAGGCTGACCTTGAGGTTGCCGCCAAATTCCTCCACCTGCCTGATTTCCGTGTTCATGAGTATCTGCACACTGTTTGTCAGCACCTCGTCCATTATTGCACCGGAAAGCTGTTTGTCGAAGCCCCTGAGGATTCTGTCAGAGTGCTGTATGATCCTGGCCATCTTCCCCCTGCTTCTCATGGATTCTGCAAGTTCAAGCCCGATGTATCCAGCACCTACAATTGTAACGTCTTGTACACTGTCGAGGGCGGATTCGAAACCCTGAAGATCGTTCAGTGTCCTCAGGGTATACACATGCGGAACTCCCCGAAGATTCTCAGGAACTTTGGCGCTGGCGCCGGTAGCGATTACAAGATGGTCATAATGATCCTTCCCTGCTGTGCCCTGTGATGTGAAGGTAATCTCCCTGGTGCTTCTGTTAATGGCAGTGACTGTGGCACCAAGTTTAATCTCAATGTTTCTCTCCTTTCGGAATTTTTCCACAGAATAGTGCACAAGGCTGTTGAACTCCTTCACAACCCCGCCGATGTGAAACGGCATCCCGCAGGCCGAATATGACACGTACTGGCCGGCTTCATAAACAACAACCTCGGATTCCGGCCTTCTCTTCCTGATCCTTGATGCAGCGCTCATGCCTGCGGCGTCCCCGCCCACAACTATGAATCTCTCTTTCTCCATAAACCCATAAACTCTTGCAATGGCATATCAATTTTGGTAAAAAAAATATCAGAAAATAGGTAAGGAAAAAATGAAGGTTATGGGCTGCCGGTCTCGCTTGAAAATACCTCTATTGCAGCCTTTATTTCATCCACGGATGCTGAATTCTCAAGGGTGCTTATGTCTCCGGGAAGCTGATTCAGTGCCACTGCCTTCACCACACGCCGCATTATCTTTCCGCTTCTTGTCTTGGGAAGGGATTTCACGATGTGGATTTCCTCCGGGACATATATGGGGCCAAGATCCTCCCTTATGCGCTTCCTGAGTTTTTGCACTATTTCGCTGTCATCCTGATACTGATCCTTCAGCACAACGAAAGCGACGATTACCTCACCCTTAACGTTGTCAGGCTTTCCAAATACTGCGCTTTCAGCAACCTCCTTGGAACTTATGAGGGCATCTTCAACCTCTATGGTTCCCAGCCTGTGCCCCGATACGTTCAGAACCTCATCAGACCTGCCAAGGAGCCAGTAGTACCCATCCTTATCCTTTATTGCGTAATCTCCGCAGAAATAGAAACCAGGATACTTTTCAAAGTACACCTTCTTGTAGCGCTCCGGATCGTTGTTCAGCGTGAGAAACATTCCGGGCCACGGCTTCTTGTAAGCAATGTATCCCTTCTGCTCTTCCTTGAGCTCATTTCCTTTATCGTCCAGTATGACAGGTTCCACTCCGGGCATGGGGAATGTGGCTGACCCCGGCTTGAGTGGCGGAAGGCCCAGGCCCAGAGCTGGCGCGATCATGAACCCACCGGTCTCAGTCTGCCAGTATGTGTCGATTATTGGGGAGTTTGAGTGCCCTATGTGTTCATAATACCATTTCCATGCAGCAGGGTTGATTGGCTCTCCAACAGTACCTAGAACTCTAAGTGACGAGAGGTCATGCATTGCGGGGTATTTCTCCCCAAACCTCATCAGAGTTCTTATGGCAGTGGGAGATGTGTAAAGGAGGTTCACGCGGTATCTTTCTATGATCTCCCACATCCTGTCGGGGGCCGGATACGTTATGGCACCCTCGAACATTATTGATGTGAGGCCAAGGAAAAGCGGGGCAAACACTATGTAGCTGTGGCCGGTGACCCATCCTATATCTGCAGCACACCACCACCTGTCATCCTCCTTGGGATCAAATGCCCACCTGAGGGTGCTTGATATCCATACAGCGTACCCTCCATTGCCGTGAACAGCCCCCTTTGGCTTTCCTGTTGTTCCAGAAGTATACAGAATATACAGCGGATCGTTGGAATCCATCCATTCAGGTTCAACATAGGTTGAGGCATCCTTGGTGACATCGTGCCACCACACGTCCCTTTCCTCATCCATCTGTATTTCTGTGCCCGTTCTTTTAACAACAACTATGGTGCTAACAGATGATGTCATCTCAACCGCTTCGTCAACGATCTTCTTGAGCTCAACCACCTTGCCTCCCCTGAATGCACCGTCAGACGTGATTACCATCCTGGCCTTTGAATCGTTTATCCTGTCAGCCAGGGCCCCTGCGCCAAAGCCTGCGAACACGAATGAGAAAACTGCCCCTATTCTGGCAGCAGCAAGCATTGCAACCGGCGCTTCAAGAATCATGGGCAGATAGATGATTATCTTGTCGCCCTTCTTTATCCCCAGTTCCTGAAGTGCCTTTGCAAAATTATTTACTCTCCTGTACAGCCCGTCGTACGTTACTATCTTCTCATCGCCATTTTCTGCTATCCATATATATGCAGCCTTGTTCCTCTTCCCATGCATAACATGCCTGTCAAGGGCATTGTACGATGCGTTGAGTTTCCCATTGACAAACCACCTGTAAAACGGAGGGTTTGAATCATCCAATACCTTGTCCCATCTCTTGTGCCAGTCAAGAATGCCTGCCTGCTTGCTCCAGAAATCATCCCTGTTTTCCACAGATTCTTTGTAAACCTGTTGATAGCTTCCTATGCCAGGATGAAATACCTCTGAAGTGGGCAGAACATCTTTCTGAGATTCCGATTTTGCCATAAAAGAAAAACAGCAAATCAATATTTATACTTTTGTAATAAAATGTTTTGGCTTAAAAATTTATAGGGCAGAAATCCTGTTAAGATTTCTTGCCCACAGCCGGTCCCAGCGGAATCGTGCCTGGCCTCATGGAGTTTATGACAATGGCAAAGCTGGTGTATGAGGCAAAGAATGCCGCAAGGATGCCGAAATAGCCTCCAACATGTGTAAGGGTCGCATTGCTGTAAATTGCGCCTGCACCGAGCGCAAAGAACGTTATGAACAGCGTAAGGAATGTCAGATTCAGTGAAAGGTTTGCCATCATCGCACCGCCCCACATATAAAGCGTGAAAATGCCCCATAGAACAAGTGCCCATCCTACACCCTCAGCCGGAAGGCTTGATATTATATGCATGTCCGCCAGCAGGACCATTATGGCGTAAAATTCCCAGAAAGCCCCGTAGCTGGTGAATGCCGTGAAACCGAATGTGTTCCCTCTCCGCATTTCCCAAGAACCTGCAATCAATTGTCCGAGTCCGCCATAGGCAATGGCAAGTGGCACAACAACATTGGCCGCAGAAGATGTAATGAGGCCTGCATTCACGAAACTCAGCAGGAACGTCGTGAAGGCGAAGCCTGCGAGTCCAAGTGGTGCCGGATCTGCAGCGAGCGCTTTTCCAAATGGATTTAAAC
>JAMCUV010000100.1 GCA_023379345.1 Thermoplasmatota archaeon | reverse complement strand
ATACCAGCTGTTCCAGTATTTCCTTGCATCCTCCATGGATGGAGCATTCCATAATTCCCTGATATTCTCCTTCATGGAATAGGCCTTTCCCGTGAGTAGATCGGATTTCTTCAGTTCCTCATATTTTTCCCTGTATCTATCAGGTATGTTCTTTGATGCATAGAGCCATATGTATCTTGTACCCTTGAGATCTGTGCTGCCCTGCTTCACCATTGCGCGATTTTCCCTCCTTCTTGTTGTATCGAGGGCCTCGTTGACATGCTTCATCACATGGAATCTGTCGAACACCATCTTTGTTTCCGCATGGGGGACATATCCCTTGGTGCTTGACATGAAGGGATCCCACATGTCCATCGATACCGCTGTAATGGAGGAAAGCTGCCATTCCATGAATCCACCAAAAAGACGGGAATCACTCTTGCAAGCACTGGCCACTGGATGGAAGTTACCCGGGTCATTCATTGAAGCACAAAACATTGCTGATGCATGGAAGAATGAAGCCGAAGTTTATCTATTGGCCAGCCCTGACTGTGATTGAAAACAAATGAGTGGTGACGAAGCTCATAACAAAGGCACCCATTGCAAGCCTGATACTTCAGGTGCTGTTCCAAGGGTTGACCCGGCAAAATGCGAAGCGAAGGGTGAGTGCGTGAAAGTCTGCCCATATGAAGTATTTGAAGTCAGGCCCAGAACATCCGATGAAATTTCAGGCCTGGGTTTTCTCGCGCACATAAAGGCCAGGGCCCATGGAAACAGGATTGCCGGCACACCCGGCATTGACAGATGCCACTCATGCAGTGATTGTGTCACAGCATGCCCTGAAGGAGCAATAAGGCTGGTGCCAAGAAATTAGTCACGCCATGTCCATTCCTGAATGGGGTCACTATAGGTAACAGACCTATGGGTAATCTACACTATGGCCTCACAGTTACGAGCATGAAGCGAACAAGCAAAGGCATCCCGGAAAAGAATGTGGCGGCCTCACTCTTTGCTCATGTCCTGGTCTGAGTTCCTGGCTGATATCTGCGCACTTTCCCGGGACTTTTTGCTGAACTCAAACATCCTTTTCTGGATTGCTATCTGGAATGCTTCCCCAAGTATGAGGCCAGAAAGGTACGACAGTATGATGCTCAGGAAGAATCCTGCCGTGACATCGTAATAGATCAGCAGGTAAATCCTCACCACGAAGGCTATTGTCCAGGCAAGTCCTATTATGGGAGACCGCCTGTAATGCAGGATTTTCTTCTTCTCAAAGAATTTCACCTGACCCTTGAACAGTGAGGACAACCCCAGTCCAAGGGCGAAGGCAATGGAGCAGGCAAGCAGCTCAACTGTGGTAAGCCCAACATATGTGGCACTCGTAAAGGCAAGGTAGAGCAGGGGAGAAAATATGAGTGACCTTGCAGAATATTTCCCACCCAGGGATATCCTTATGATCCTGCGGCCCACGAATATGGCAACAAATGCGCTGAAGAAGATGTCCTTGTACCTGAATATTATTGAATAGGCTATGCTTTCAATGGTATCAGACAACTGCGTGATATTTATCATAAGTATATTCTGTCATGACGCAATATTTCGCATGTTATAAAAATATACTACTGTATGTTCTTTCCTGAAATCTGCACAGAATCACTGCAGTAGAGGGCGATGCCTGAGGGTACCTTGGGATAGAAATACGTGGATTTCTGGGGGAGCAGGCGGCCATCCTCTATCATGGATATGAAGACGGACTTGTTCCATTCAGGCATGAGGAATGAGAAGCCTGACCTGCCGCTGTCAACCTCATCAACGGCAATTACCCTGTTGTGTGTGTAAAGAACCTTTGTTGAGAGGTCCTTCTGGGTCATTCCAATTATCTGCCTGAGTATGAGGTTGCTCACCAGGGATGGGTCCCCGGCATACTTGTACTTCTTGCTGCACCCAATTGCATCAAAGGCAATTGGCTTCGGAGATATGGAATGATATCTTCCGTCGTAGAGGACTATTGATTCCTGGCCGTGATCTCCATTCATCTCCCTGACATCGAAATATTCACGGATGCTATCCATGAATGCTGAAATCTCAAACTCCCTGCTCACAACCCTGTGGATACCCCCAATCAGGAGGGAATCGCTCTGGAGCGATGTAACATACGCTAAAGTGAATTTCCAGAAATCCCTGTTTTCGCCAGCGTTTTCGGAGTAAAGGTTCCTTGTTGCCAGAAGCCTGTGATGGCCATCAGCGACCACTGCATTCTCTCTCTGCAGTGACTGCCTGATGCTCTCCATTGATCGCGGATCTGTCAGGAAATACACGGAATTTACCACACCATCCGGCTCATGGAACGTCTTTGCCGGAGACATCTGCCTTACTGCAGCCCTGAGTATCCGTTCGAAGCTGGTGCCGTTGACTGTCAGGAAAATTGGTTCCAGCTGGCAGGATGTCTTCTCCATCAGCTTTCTTCTTTCTTCAACGGCCCATGGAAATGTCTCCTCATGTGCCAGGACGTCCTTCCTCTCCGGCGATGTCTCCACCGGGGAGATTATGCCAATCCTTGATATGCGGCGGCCCCCAACATGTATTTCCTGGTCCAGTATGATGAGGCAATCGCTGGCAAAAGTTTCCAGCACTCCTTCCTTCCTCCACTGTGCCAGGGTGCCAAGTGAGTTCTCAAGGATTCCGTGGCGCGGCATGGTTATGTGGGTTATGTTGAATGGACTGGACTTGAGCCTCGCCTCATGATCCTGCGAGATTATGTCCACCGGAGGGGAAGTGGTCCCTTCGAGATCGCCCCTATAAACAAGCGGACGAAATGGAATGAGATTCAAGTTGAATTCATTCCTCTCACGGATTTAATGACCTGTAGATCTGCTTCGTACCCGTTCTCGCCAAGCGGGGTCTCCAGTATCATGGGAGTGTGTGCAAGCCTTCTGTCATTTATGAAATTGCCAATGCCCCTGGCACCTATGGTCCCGCGGCCAATCTGCTCATGCCTGTCCAGGTGGCTGCCCCTGTCTTTCTTTGAATCATTGAGGTGGATGCCTTTCAGTTTACTGAGGCCAATTATGCTCTCGAAGTGATCCATTGTTTCCATATATCCTTCCGGTGAAACTATATCATAGCCTGCAGCCCATGTGTGGCACGTGTCGAGGCATACTCCCGCCTTTCCCGGGAACTGGAGGCCGTCCATCATTTCGGCTATCTCCTCAAATGTCCTTCCAATTGTACTTCCCTGCCCGGCAGCATTTTCCAGGAGGATTGTGCATTTCTGATCCTCTGACATAACGCTGTTGAGGTTCCGCCGGACACTGTCAATGGCCTCTTTTGGTGTAGATCCGGAAGCAGATCCGGGATGGAATGTGAGATAATCGACCCCGAGCAAGTCAGCCCTCTGTATTTCAACAGTGAAAGCGTCGATGGCCTTTTTCCTGAGCTCCGGGTTGGCTGTCCCCATGTTGAGAAGATATGAAGCATGAATCATTATCCCGCACATGTGATACTGGGAAACACCACGCCTGAAGCTTTCAATTTCCTCTGCAGGCAGAGGCTTGGCATTCCACTGCATCTGGTTCTTGGAAAATATCTGGAAAGTCCGAAAGCCGAACCTTGATGCCCTTTCAGGTGCAAGATGGACTCCGCCAGCTGTGGAAATGTGCCCCCCCAGTTTCAGTTCATCAGTGATGGCCAAATTGAAAACCTACCTCAACTGTTTGTCGCTGTCTATCATCATGTTGATGAACTGGTAAACGTGAAGTGCCAGTGCCGGATTATCAGTATAGCCGCAGGCATCAAGTTCAGGGCCAGCCAGCATTGCACGAACCTGGTCACTTGCCACGTCTGTGGCTATGAGGCCTTCTTTCCTGTAAACAACCGTATTGGGTGGAATCCGCTTATTGGGCGGCGTAACGAAGATTACCTTGACTCCCCTTTTTATGGCGTTGTCAAGGTTCTTCTTCAGTTCAGTGCGAATCTCCCTGACCTTGGGGGTGCATATGAGGATCTCCCTTTCTGTCAGGTTTATCATCTCCGCAAGCTTGCTCATCACCCGCTGGTTCCCGTAGATTGTGTAAACTAGCTGCGGATCGCCCTTTGACGGTACCATGTCCTGTATCTCCTTGAGTTTCCTGAACAGGCTGTCAAACCTTTCCTGGAAATCCGACCTTATCTTTCCCATGTCTTCGGGCTTGAACATCCTGGGCCTACCCTCTGTTTCCTTGGCAAAGCCCTTCTGCACCAGCGATTCCATGACCTTGTATGCCGATGTCCGTGGTATCTTGGCGGTGTCTGCCACGGTATCGGCATTGGCTACGCCATGGTAGACCAGGGCGGCAAATCCCTGTGCCTCATACGATGACAGACCCAGCAGTTTCAGCATTTCCGCTATCTTGCTGAGTTGCTCAGCATTAGCTTCCATAGCTAATAATGTATTATTTGTTTATATGATTTTCTAAGGTCGCAATTATTGCGCTATCAATATTTACCTGATTCTATGAAAGTATTGTTCTATTTATAAATCATTTACAAATGTGGCTGTTACAACTATTTATCCCTCAAAGAAAGGCATTCCGGGCACAATCAGCGTAAATAATAAGAACAGCACAGCACTGATTGGAACTGATGATCGATGAAATATCACAGATACTGAAAATGGATAATTACCTGGCCAACTTGCAGATCGAGGTTGTTGAGGCACATCAGGGCCATGTTGAGTTCCGGGTTCCACTGATGAAGAACATGATGAGGATCGGCGACATTGCCAACGGAGGGGCCACCATGACACTCCTGGATGCAGCCGGGGGAATGGCTGTTTTCACGCTGGTTGAGGGATCAAACCAGGTGACCGTGAACCTGAACACCAACTTCATAAGAAAGATAGACAAGGGGCCACTGAAGGTTACAGCCGATGTTGTCAGGAAAGGCAGGAACATAGCCTTTGCCCGCATGGAAATCACTGATTCTGAGGGAAAGCTCTGTGCCGATGCCACCGGGTCCTGGTATATTTTCGGCCACGTATGAAACCGGTAACATGAATACTGGCCGATGTGGTAGGATTTAAGCGCTGGGATGAATACAAATAACATGGGAAACCCGGATACAGGATGCTGCGATATGCCAGATGATGTGTGGAATTCAACCCAGGCCTGCTTTGCTGGAATACAGGGGCGTCGGTAACAATGGATGCGGATGTAAACAGGTTTGAGGGCATGCTTGCCGGAAGGACGGTCATACTGACAGTGACTGCAAGCATTTCACTTTACAGGATGCCGGACCTTGTGAGAGACCTTCGCCGTGAGGGTGCAAGGGTTGTGGTGGGAATGTCAAGGGAGGCCGCTTCCATGATAAGCCCAAGCATATTCCAGTGGGCGTCCGAAAACAGCGTTGTGACTGCCGTAGGCGGGAACATAGAGCATATCAGCCTGTTCATTGGGCACGCCAGGGATACAGCACTTCTCATATGCCCTGCCTCACACAACACTGTGGGGAAGATTGCAAACGGCATTTCTGATGATGTGCCATCACTTTTCTTCTCATTCGCCATTGGCAACGGAAACCCCGTGTGCATTTGCCCGGCAATGCATGAAGGCATGATGGTGAACCCCATAAACCACAGGAACCTGCAGTCCCTGGAGGATGCTGGGGTCCAGATAGTCCCACCCAGGATATCGGAAGAGAAGGCAAAGATCTCGGAAAATGATCTCATAATAGACTATGTATGCAGGCTGTTCCACGGAAAGACCCTGCAGGGAAAGAGTGTGCTCATAATCGGCGGAAGAGGGGAGGAGATGATCGATCCCGTAAGGGCTGTTTCCAACCTGGGAAGCGGCTTCACAATGTCATGGTTTGCAGTGAACGCTTTCAGGCTGGGCGCGGCAACCATCGTCATGATAGGCAACACTGAATATCGCATTCCGGAATACGCTGAGTACATTCACGCAGTGAAGATGGAGGAATTCGAGTCTGAAGTGGAGAGTATCCTGTCAAAGAGGAAGTTCGATGTGGTCATCAACTGCGCTTCCCTTTCTGATTTCATGGTGAAGGAAAGGTCGGGAAGCAAGATGCCGGGGGACAGAAGCGCAACGGTCACCCTGATTCCAAGGGAGAAGCTTCTTGATCGCATAAGGAAGAAGCACAGCGGCAGGCTCGTGGCCTTCAAGCTGGATGATGGAATATCCCCCGATCAGGCATACAAAAAAGTCAGCTCCAGCAAGCCTGACTTTGTGGTTTACAACAGTATATCACATGGGTCCGGGCCATTCGGAATGGTAAGCAACCATTACATGGTCGTCAGGCCGAAAGGCAATGAGGATCTGGGAATTCTCTCAAAGCCACAGATGACCCGGAAGGTGCTGTCCCTGCTGTATTCAGAATCAACGGAGGCACCATGAGGATAGCCTCCGTTCAGGCACCCAGATGCGGAATATCCTCTGCTGCCGGATACGCAGCATCACTGGCCCGGGAACTGGAAACCATAGATCCGGATCTTGTTGTTCTGCCGGAGAAATGGGTAACAGATCGCCTGGATCAGGATTCTGCAGACCTCTGGGCCATACTTGGGGTATTCATGGATTTGTCGTCCTCAAGCGGATCCTCTGTTGTTCCAGGAAGCTTCAGCATAATCAGGAATGATAAGGTGTACAACTCCTCGCCATTCATCATGAACGGGAGGGTGCAAGGATTCCAGGACAAGATTTCACCGTACAGGAATGAGCGTACCGTATACGAGCCGGGAAGGGACATAAGAGTCTTCGACGCCGGTTCCATCAAGATTTCCATAGCTGTCTGCTACGACCTTGACTTTCCCTATTACACCAAGGTTGCTGTGGCGCGGGGAGCCCGAATGCTTGTGAATCCATCCCTCATTGTGAGGGATTTCCATGAGATGTGGCACATATACGTCCGCGGCAGGTCCCTGGAGAACAGGATTCCCATTGTGTCCGTTAATTCACTATCCGACCCGTTCGCGGGCGATTCCCTGGTGACATGGATGGAATACACCGAGGGCGGGGTCTTCCTGAAGGGTACGGAGAGCAACACCGCACCCGTCACAGTGGCCGAGGTTGACGAAAGAAACGTGGATGGCCCGCTGATGGCAAGATTCAATGAAGATCCTGGTGATTACGGTTTTTCCGGGACCTGATAACATCATTCCTGGGCATTGCCCTGAAGAATGGACCTGGAGATTATAGCAGCAACTTCCTCCGGGTTTGATGTATGTGGAGTGTGCCCTGCCCCCCCTATTATCTCAAGATGGCTGTTGCGGATCAGTGAATGAAGCTGATGGGCATATTCCACCGGGATTATGCCGTCCTCCGATCCCCAAATTATGACTGTGGGAACGGAGATTGATCCAAGTTCTGCATCCGTCAACTTTTCCCGCCCTGTGGCATTGTTGATGATCATCTGCCTTATGCTTTCCCTGCTGTTCCTGGGATTCATGCGCATGATCCTGTCCACAAAGGCCTCCCTTGATTCTGGTGTGCCTTCACCCCCGGTCCTGTTTATGCCTGCGGAATCAACCAGGAAGAGCCGTGACACCGGCATGCCTGAAAGCACCAGCCTGAGCGATACCCATCCGCCATATGAGTTACCCACCAGGGCAGGCTGATGAATGCCAAGGCCATCTGCGAAGCTGCGGATCACCCTGCACTGCATGGCAACGGTATGGTCATAATTGTCAATCTTTGTCCTTCCCTGGCCAGCAAGATCCGGCATGTACAGCGCAAACCTGTGGTCTAGGTGCTGCTGGAGCTTTATCCAGTTATTGCCGGAACCTCCAAGGCCATGGAGGAAAATTATGGGGATCGTGCCGTCCCTGTGGAGGTATGAAATTGTTCCGAGATCGGTATGTATTTCACTTCTCTGCATTGCCGGGAATCATTTTACCAGATAAAAGGAAGCCTCAGGACAACCACTGCGGTTGACTATCATAGTGAATGTCCCAGATGCCGCATGTAAAATGTGATATTCCAAATAACAATGTCAGGACGCATGCCATTTCAAGATCTCAGGAGCTACCTGAATGAACTCAGGGAAAAATCGATGCTGGTTGACGTGAATGCGCAGGTTGACCCTGACCTGGAACTCACGCATATACTGAGTGAGGAGCTCAGGATAGGAAAGAAGAGGACCATTGTGTTCAACCATGTGAAGGGAAGCAGCATTCCCGTTGCCGGGAACCTTTTCGGCGACTGGGAGAGAATGAAGATGGTGCTGGGCGACGAACCCATCAACATCGGGAACCGCCTGCTTGAACTTGTGCAGGTTCCCAGTGATACCGATTCCATGATGTCCAAGGGCCTCAAGATGTTCAGGGAACTTGGCGGGATAAGGCCCAAGGTGCACAACGATCTGGATTCTGACCACGTTGACGCCGGCAAGCCTGATCTGCTCCAGTACCCCATATGCCGCACATGGCCAAAGGATGGGGGGAAATATATCACCCTTCCCCTGGTCATAACAAAGGATCCTGTGAGCGGGAACAGGAACGTGGGAATGTACAGGCTGCAACTCTATGATTCTGAGACCCTGGGCATGCACTGGCAGATTCACAAGGGCGGTGCGGAGAATTATGACAGGCAGAGGGAAAGATCAAAGCCGCTTGATGTTGCTGTTGTGCTTGGCACAGATCCCCTGAACATATTCTCGGCGGTTGCACCCCTTCCAAACGGGCTGGACGAGTTCTCATTCTCCGGGCTTATCTCCAAGGACCGGGTTGACCTGGCAAAGGGAACAACGGTGAACCTGGAATATCCAAGCAATTCAGAGATCGTCCTTGAAGGCTATGTGGACCCTGCTGAATCAAGGATTGAGGGACCCTTCGGGGACCACACAGGATATTATTCCCTGGAGGAGGAGTTTCCCGTGCTGCATGTCAAGAAGGTATTCCAGAGGAAGAAGCCCATCTATCCCACCACAATAGTGGGCAAACTCTGGCATGAGGATGTTATACTGGGGAAGGCCGTTGAGCGCATGTTCCTTCCAATAATAAAATTCCAGATACCGGAGATAGTGGACCTGAACACCATGGAGGAGGCGGTATTCCATAACATGGTCATAGTGTCCATACGCAAGAGGTACCCCGGGCAGGCGAAGAAGGTAATGTTTGCCCTCTGGGGACTGGGGCAGCTCATGTTTTCCAAGATCATCGTTGTTGTGGATGACGACATTGACGTTCATGACAGGAAGCAGGTAATATGGGCCATGACCACCAGAATTGATCCGGACAGGGACGTCTTCACCGTGAAGGGCACAGTGACTGACAGCCTTGATCATGCGTCGCCCATATTCAACTATGGTTCAAAGATGGGCATTGATGCCACCAGGAAGGGTGCCTCGGAAGGATATATGAGAAGGTGGCCTGAAACCATGCAGATGCCCCCTGAAGTGGTGGAATCCGTGAAGAAGAAGTGGAGCGCACTTGGCCTATGAATGCCCGGGACATCATCGACTACATCAAGCTGGAGCACACTGTGTTCGACCTGCCATTTGTTTTCAGTGGTGCGGTACTTGCGTCCCACGGTTCCTATAACTACGTGAAGCTGCTGCTCATACTGGTTGCAACCACAAGCGCCAGGGCAACTGCAATGTCCGTGAACAGGATAGAGGGGGTAAGGTTTGACAGGATAAACCCAAGGAAGAAGGACTGGCTCCTGGTATCGGGAAAGCTCAGCACGCGGAAGGCCATCATCCTGACGGTTGTATTTGGTGTCATCTTCGAGCTTTCGGCGTATTTCCTCAACACCTTTGTTCTCCTGCTTTCCCCCATTGTCCTTGTGCTGTTCATAACTGACCCGCTTCTCAAGAGGATCACTCCCTGGAGGCACATATATATGGGGCTCACCATAGGCGTTGGTGTGCTTGCAGGATATCTTGCCATCGTTCCGGCGTTCCCCTCAACTCTTCCGCTCTACCTCATATTTGCAGGATCATCTCTCTGGATAGCTGGCTTTGACATGATATACACCATCCCCGATGTTGACACCGACAAGGTTTTCGGCCTCAGGACAGTGATGACGGATTTCGGCATCCGGAAGGGACTCATTTTATCGGACATAATCCATGGCATCACCTTTGCATTCTTCCTGGCACTGGCACTCTACATGAGGTCAATATTCTATGACATTGCCCTCATACCCATCCTTGGCCTCATAATATACCAGCACTACATTGTCAAGCCTGATGATCCAAGGAGTATCAAGGTGTCCTTCAGGAACTCAAACACCTTCATAGGCTTCATTTTCCTGGCAGGAGTCATCCTTTCAATTGCCTTCGGGGGCTATTAGTCTCCTTCGACCTTCGCTGAAGCTGCCGTGAATGATCGCGCAAGCATCCTTGCAAATGCCATGAATGCAACAATGGAAAGAAGTCCGAATGCACCCACCGATGACCAGATCCTCAGCCCGTTGTAGGCATATATAGCTATGAAGAATGCGCCAACACTGGGCCCCAGTGCCCTGCCTGTGGAATTCACCATTCCAAGGAATCCCATGTACCTTGCCACCTTCCCTTCCGGCGCAATCCTTGACACAACCGTGTTCATTATTGGCGACGTGAGATTTTCACCGATGGTGATGACGACCATATCTCCCATGAACTGGGGGAGCGTCGTGGAAAATCCAACAAGCAGGTACCCGATAGTATATGCCAGGGCTCCTGCCATCATTGACACGATGTCGGGGTACCTCTTCATGAAATTTGTTATGGGGTACTGCCCGACCACCACCACAACACCATTCACGGCATATATGTAGCCGATGAGGTCCGTGGGAACGGCAGCCTTCACCCCTGCATAAAGGGGCAGTGTAACGGAAAACTGTGATGATACCAGTGTCACAAGGAACGTTCCTGCCGAAAATACCAGCAGAAACCTGTCGAAGCTGATCATCTGTATCCGCCCTGATCCCTTTTCCCTTTTCCTGTAAGTCCCCCTCTCCCGGACAAAGAAGAGGACCACCATGCCCTGTATGAGGCTTGATACCGCAACAAGCAGGAATATCCAGAATATTCCAAAGTTGAAGATGAGCGACCCTGTGAGCGGGCCGATTGCCCATCCCAGGTTTGCCATTATCCTGTACACAACGTATCCCCTTGACCTGTCTGCAATTGAGGTCACGTCTGCTATGAGGGCCCCTGCAGAGGGGAAAACCAGTGCACCACCGAATGATGTAAGGATGAACATGGCAATGATGGCTGGTATGGGCAGCCTTATGAGGATTCCAATGGCGATGGCGAAATATAGAGCTGATCCGGCTCCACTGCCCAGAAGCAGTGTCTTCTTCCTGCCCAGCGAATCTGCCAGTGCTCCGCCAACAAGGCTGAAGATTATGGACCCAACTGAAAGAAGGGTGAATATTATGCCAACCTCATAAACGGGGATGTGGAGATCCAGCTGGAAGAAGAGCGCCATGAAGGGCCAGGTTGCCCCGAACCCTATGGACCTTATGCCCGAGGCTATGCTTACTGCCCACAGCTCCCTGTTGCTGAAAAGAAATGCCCCGGAAATGCGACCGACTGCCGTATGGGGCTAGAACAGAGCAATATAAAAATATCAGGGAATATGGTGCAACAGGGTACCAGGGAGATCAGATGCTGAGCCCATGAACAGAGAGCTTCCCCGTCATGGATCTCTTCACAGTAACCGTCTGCCGGTCCCTGTCGATTGCGTTGAAAACTGCGCCATCCAGTGCCAGCATGTACCCCTCACCGGCGAACAGGCGGTGGGAATCATCGGGAACCTGGCTGATCCTTACCTCGGGATAGAAAATGGGTTGGCAGTCCTTGTCATTGCAGGGACCGGGGCGTGATTTCGCCTCCAGGATTATGTAATTGCCTGCCGTGGCTACGGACATCAGGGAACGGCTTATGATGATCCTGCCCTTCCCCACCGGGATTGTTACATCATCTGCCATTATTCAAACTTCTTTCTGTATGCTTCCATGGACCGCTGGATTTCCTTGGCTGCAAATTCCTTGCCTTCCCATCCTGAAACTTCTGTCTTCTTGTTCTCCAGTATCTTGTATGTCTGGAAGAAATTCGCGATTTCCTTCAGGAGGTGTTCCGGGAGATCCTTCAGCGTGCTCACTCCACGATAGAGGGGATCGCCCTCCGCGACCATGAGTATCTTGTTGTCAAGATCGCCCTGGTCGATCATCTTCATGACACCAACCGGCCTTGCCTTCAGGACAATACCCGGGTAGGTTGGATCCTTCAGCAGCACCATGGCATCCAGCGGATCACCATCGTCATAAAGTGTCTGAGGTATTGCGCCATACTCAACGGGATACACCACGGATGAGTGCAGAACCCGATCCAGGACTACTCCAGCAAATTCCTTGGACATCTCGTATTTGTTCCTGCTGCCCCTTGGGGTCTCGATGATGACATTCAGGTGCTCAGGCGGATCAGGGCCCACCGGTACCTGGTGCCAATAGCTAGCATTCTTGTTCATGTTTTGCCATTGAACTGACGTATAAATATCTGCTTCTTTCAACCATTTATGCCTTAGGTGCTGTTGGTTGCTGTTTTCTCCTCCTTGCATCGCCCTTTCCGGAAATATAGTTAGCAAAAG
>JAMCUV010000099.1 GCA_023379345.1 Thermoplasmatota archaeon | reverse complement strand
TCCATAGCTCTCGGTCACCATTTTGGAAGAAGCCTGAGGATCGTTCAGCATGTCCCACGGTTTGTTCAGCACTGCGAATGCTATGTTCATATTCTCAAGTTTGTTCATGAGATCACCTATGGAGATTTTAGAGGTTTTCTCTGAAATGAGCTTGTATAGCATTTCTCTTTTCTCAAACCTTTTTTCGTTGCGGTCCAGGGAAGCATCGCCGCAAACTCCAAGTGCAAGGCCATTGCAGAAATCCCGCCACTGGTTGTCCGTGGTAACAGCTATAAAGAGAGATCGTCCTTCCTTTGTGGGGAAGAAGTCATAAATGGCCCAGGCAAAACCCTCTTCATTGATGGGTTTGAGCTCTTTCTGATTTATCTGATATGTTGCAATATGCTGGCCCATGAGAAAAACCGAGCTTTCAAACAGCCCGATATCTATGTACTTCCCGACACCCGTTTTCATCATTTCAATCATGGCATTCAGTACTGCAATGACACCGAACATGGCGGCACTCATGTCCACCAGGGAACCTCCCACCCTCATTGGCCTTCCAGTCAACCCCGTCATGTATGCAAGCCCGGAGTGGACTTCAATGGGATAGTCCAGTGATTTCCTTTTTTCGTAAACTCCCTTGCCATAGCCCTTCATTGAAAGATATATGATCTTCGGGTTGCGTTTTGAAATCACGTCGTATGAAAGGCCAAGCCTGTCCATTGCGCCATACCCTAGATTATCAATTATTACTCCAGATTGTTCTGCAAGATCCAGGAAAACCCTCTTCCCTTCCTCAGACGACATATCAACGGTCAGGCTCTTCTTGTTCCTGTTATAGAAGGGGAATGCGCCGGAACTTGATCCGGTGAGCCGTCTGGCTATGTCTCCGTCGCCCGGCCGCTCAATCTTTATGACCTCGTAGCCCAGATCTGAGAGAATGAGACCAGCAGTTGGTCCAGCAACAATATGTCCTATCTCAAGAACTTTTATCATTGGAATTCCTCCGCCATCTTCAGTATTTTTTCTATGGTAACGGTTCGCCCGCTGCTGACAGCCTCATCCTTGATGAGGTTCACCAGGGCTGGCAGGGATTTATCATCCACATGCCTACCCTTGGATTCCAGTATTTCCCTGATCATGGCCTTCCCTGTGTATACATTCACTGAAACGCCACCTCCACTGAAAACGTCAGAGAATGCGGCATGGGTACCTGCCGTATTGATTACGGTATTCTTCCCGTACACGGGTCTGTTGGCAACAAAGAAATCATAGCCTATTTTTTCAAGGATGAGCTCAAGCACGCTGTCATAGGCTTTTTCCAGCTTAACCAGATCAATTTCCGTGGTTATGTCCTGGGCTTCAAGAAGGCTGACAAGCGATGCGGTATCAGCAATGCCATTCCGCTCTCCCATCCCGAATATTGTTGAATCCGCATATTCTGCTCCAGCTTCAATGCCGGCAATTGTGTTGGAGATTGATCCGCCAATGTCATTGTGGCAGTGGACCTCAACCTCAACATCAAAAATTGACTTCACCAACCTTATTATGGATCGCATTCTTGCAGGGAAGCCAGATCCTGTTGTGTCCGGAAGCTGGACCACGTCAGCACCAGCTTCTGAAACCATCCTCACTAGGTCAAGGATTTCCTTATCAGAATGGTGTATGACATCAACTACAGCAACCTCAAGTTTTCTGTTCTTCCTTGCTGCGTATGTGATTGCCTCCTTCACCTTATCGAGGTTTTCCAGCCTGAATGGAAGGTGGAGGGATATATTTGCGCCTGTCTCCGCAATTGTGTCTATGTCTGAAATCAGTGTTCTGCCCAGGGCATAGGTTTCGCTGAAGAATTTTTCCTTTACAATCCTTTCAGTAACCTCTACCTCAGATCTGTGGGCTGAAGGATAAGAAACCAGCGCCCTCTTTACGCCAGATTCTGAAATGATCTTTGCAAGTTCAAGCTTCTCCCCAATGGTGAATGAGATGCCCGGAGTCTGAAGCCCTTCCCTGAGCGTATCGTCCGTTATCATGGCTTCTTTAACCGTGGCATGTATATTAAGAAAATATCTAATCCGTTAAATTATATAATGGGAAACAGGATCTATTTGCTGCAGTTGAGGGAAGGAAACAAATTTTCCTTGATCTCAGGAAGGATGACAATTGAAGAAATGAAATCGTTCATGTAGAATTTGGACCGGAAGGGAAGAATCAACGTTTGTCATCGGGCAGTTTTCCCAGTTTTTTCAGGGTATATGGTATTATCCCGCCTTCGGACAATATGTCTGCCAGAGCGCCGGAAGGTGCTTTGAAGTTAATCTCCTTATGGTCGGCTGCACGGATCAGTACCCCTTTTTCCAGATCAATTTCGGCAATATCTCCTGCCTTGAATTCCGAAGGATCAGCTATTGTTCCTATTGGAAGTCCAACGTTCACTGCGTTCCTGAAGAAAATTCTTGCAAAGCTTCTGGCAAGTATCAGGGAAATTCCCAGTTCCATCAGAACAACCGGGGCCTGCTCCCTGGAGGAACCAGTTCCAAAATTCTTCCCTGCAATGATAACATCCCCCTTTGACACTTCCTTCCAGAAGTCCGGATATATGGCTTCCATGCAATGCTTCTTCACATCTTCAATTTTGAGGTGAAGGTACCCTCCAGGGGCAATGACATCTGTATCTATGTCATCTCCAAACACAAAAATCCTGCCCATCAGAACACCTCCTGGGGATTCACAATCTTGCCTTCCACGGCAGCTGCTGCAGCAACATAAGAGTTTGCAAGGTACACCTTGCTGGTGGGATCGCCCATCCTTCCCCTGAAATTCCTGTTTGTATTGGAGACGCATACCTGATCATGCCCAAGCACACCCATGTGCAGGCCAGCGCATGCCCCACATGTCGGTGGAGAAACCACAGCACCGCTATCCAGGAATATCTTGATCAGCCCCAGGTCAAGGGCTTTGCTGTAGATGTTTCTTGTTGCAGGCACTACAATCATCGTGACGCCATCTCTCACATGGTTGTGTTTCAATATTTCAGCTGCTTCCTTGAGATCAGTCAGGGTACCATTGGCACAGTTGCCAATATAGACCTGGTTGACTTCAGTGCCCTGCAGATCTGATACGTGTTTAACATTTCCCGGAGAATAGGGGGCGGCAATCTCCGGTTCAATGGACGAGAGGTCCACAGAAAGTTCTTCAGAAATTCTGGCATCCTCATCACTCTGAATCTCCGTCAGTTTTTCATGGCTCACATCAGGGGGAAGAAAGCATGTTTTGGCACCTGCTTCCACGGTCATGTTAGCTATGGCCAGCCTCTCGTCAAGACCAAGATGTGCCCCACCATCGTTTCTGAATTCCATGCAGCGATAATTTGCACCGTCAACGCCGATCCTTGAAATTATGTTAAGAATCACATCTTTTCCCGTGACAAACCTGTTGAGCTTGCCCTGTAATCTGAAAAGAATAGTTTCCGGCACCATGAACCATGTTTCTCCGCTTGCAAGAAGACAGGCCAGATCAGTTGAACCCAAACCTGCACCAAATGCACCGTTGGCTCCAGCGGTAACTGTGTGGGAATCTGATCCCACCACAAACATTCCTGGTGTTATGTCGCCGCGCTCAATGAGGAGGGTATGCTCTATTCCATCACCGGCAGGGATACTCTCAATTCCATTAAGGGAAGCGAATTCTTTCATGGACAGGATGTTATTGGCGCTGGCGGAGTCTTTTGGCGGAAAGATGTGATCGTACACAAATAGTGTTCTTCCTCTGTATTTTACTGGAGGGTTGCCAAGTTTCCTGTATGAATCCAGCATCATTGGCCCAAGCACGTCATGGACATAGACCATATCGGGACTTGCCCACACAAAATCCCCCGAATGGGCATCTTTGGATGTTAACCTTGAGAATACTTTTTCTATGGCACTCTTTCCCTGGCTTCTCATTGCAGGATAATGAATGCTTGGGCAATTATAAAAAATTGGCATAACGCATGATGGTTCTCTCTGTTCATCACCATAATCCTATTTGTGTCTCTTCTTGGGTGAATAGTATTATAGAATCGCTCAATACCGGTTAAGGTGGTTACTTGGAACAACGATTGAGGTTAGGGACCTCGAATTCACTTATGATAACGGGTTTAAGGTTTTCACGGACATCAACCTTGTCGCTGAATCCGGTAAGTTTGTAGCCCTTGTTGGCCCATCCGGTGTTGGGAAATCCACACTTCTCAGGCTTATTGGCGGTTTCCTGAAGCCTAGTTCAGGTGAGGTCAGGCTGCAGGGAAAGAGGATATTGCGGCCAACCCCTAAGGCGGTGCTGGTCCATCAATCAATTGTAACATTTCCCTGGATGACAGCAATCGAGAACGTTATGCTTGCTTTAAAGCCAAGAAGGCTCCCGAAAGATGAGGCAAGGGATATGGCTCTTGTGGCCCTCGAGACTGTTGGTCTGCAAGGTTTCGAGGATCTTTACCCAAAGGAAATGAGTGGGGGCATGCGCCAGAGAGTGGCAGTGGCAAGGGCCCTTGTGGCAGATCCACAGGTCCTGCTGATGGATGAGCCATTCGCGCATCTGGATGAACTTACGGCAGAAGGTCTGAGGCAGGATATCTATAACATACTGTTCAACGAGAGCACTCCTCTCAAGAGTGTTGTGATGGTTTCACACAACCTCACTGAAGTAATGGAACTTGCAGACGTGATATATGTTATCAACGGGTCGCCTGCCACTGTTGTTGCCAGGGTGGATGTGACACTTGCAAGACCACGCAATCCACGGGATCCTGAATTTGACAAATACCTGGACAGATTGTACAATTACCTTACACCCAGGGGGAGAAATAAATGATTCCGCTGCTGCTCATGTTTCTCGCTGTGCTTGCCACCGCCGGAAGAGTACTTGGGCTCATGCTGGCTTCTGTTGTTGTGGGCTGGTTTCTCGCATATCAGGCCATAAAGAGCAAGACATTCGAGAATGTATTTATTGCAGCCATTGAGGTCTTTGAATCGGTGCCTGTAATTTCTTTCTTTCCAATAGTGCTGACCTTATTTGTACTGGGAGTTGGTGGTCCTCTTGGAGTCGAGTTTGCAGCCGATTTCCTTGTATTCACTGCTGTTGTTTGGAATATATGGATGGGTGAATATCAGGCTTTCAAGACAGTTCCCAGGGAAATGCTTGAAGTTTCCCAGAACTTCAGGTTCGGTCTTCTGGATAGATTAAGATATATATACATTCCATTTTCCGTGCCGAGGATATCAGCAAATCTTTTTCCAAGCGTTTCTGACGGGTTCTTTTACATCACGGTTAGCGAAGTATTTGCAATAGGAATTCACACATACAGGACATTTGGGGTGGGCACGCTGCTTGACAGCTACATTGCCAGGGACCTTTGGACTTACGTGGTGGAGACCTTCATCGTCCTGGGAATAGTCATCGCCATAGTGATAATCGGACTCCGTGAATTCAGTAAAAGAGCTGTGGCAAAATACACACTTGATACGGATATGCCAATAGTCAGGCGTGGAAGGCTGAACGTTCGCGAATCCATAAGGTTCACAGCCATGGCTTCCGTAAATCCTCTCAACAGGCTGGCAAAGTATAACGTGGACCGGAGAAGGCGAAGGGGCACAGAGCAGGATAAATATTATGAAGCACCCCGTCAGAAGAACTACGGCTACGCATGGGCAGGAGTTGGCGTTTTGATTCTGGCTCTTCTGCTGTACGGCGCCTATCATATAATTGCATCCGTATCATTGGCAGAATGGGGGACACTATTCAGGATGACGCCGACTCTCCTGCTTGGCCTTCTTTACGACTATGCCAGAGTGGCTATAATAACACTGGTCGCTTTCGTGTTCTCAATATTCGTTGGATATTATTTCGCAATGAACGCCAGGGCAGAATCAGTGGGGGTTCCTGTAATCCAGGGATTCAGCGCATACCCGGTTCCCACATATTTTCCATTCGTATTCCTTGCGGCTGTACCATTCCTGAACAGTATCTTCGGACAGTACACAAGCGAGGTCTTTGTTTTATTCC
>JAMCUV010000098.1 GCA_023379345.1 Thermoplasmatota archaeon | reverse complement strand
ACGCACTCCTTCGACATAATGGAGAAGTTTGCCCAGCATCCATTCATTTCAAGCCTCGTCGAGGGCGGGCAGCTGCAGGAGTACAGTGCCCACTTTGTATACGAGGGCGGATACGAGGATATGCCAAAGGCATATGGAAACGGTTACATGCTGGTTGGCGATACAGCTGGATTTTCATTCAGCAACGGGATGATTCTGCAGGGAATGAACTATGCAATAAGTTCAGGGATTCTGGCAGGAGAAGCCGCCATAGAGGCCAAGAAGGATAACGACTTCAGCGCGGAATCTCTTTCAAGATACCAGAAGAAGCTGGACAATTCGCCATCTGTACTGGACAAGAAGAATTTCCAGGGCATAAGCAATGTGGTGTGGAGTCCAATGGTGCACAGGGCCATACCTGCACTTCTGGAATCTTCCCTGTATTCAATGCTCTACGAAAGCGGAAACCCCAAGAAACACCTTAGCCAGATAATGATGAAAAGCCTGAAATCATCAGGAATGAGCAGCAAAGACCTGATGCTTCAGGGATACAGACTGATGAGGAGGATGTAAATGGAAATAGAAGAGAAGCTTGCTTTACTGAACTACAAGACAGATCCGGAATATGAGCACATTACAATCAACCCCAAGATCTGCGAGACATGCCCGGACCACTTCTGCACCTTTGCCTGCCCGGCAAAGTGCTACACGCTCATTGAAGGCAGAATCAACTTCAAGTACGAGGACTGTGTGGAATGCGGTACATGCGATGTGGCATGCGCACACGGCAGTGTTATGTGGACAAACCCCAAGGACGGGCATGGAATAAAGTACAAATTCGGGTGATCATGATGACACTGGAAATAATCGTATTGGTGAAACAGGTTCCAGACAGCCAGGAGGTCGTCATAGACCCGGTTACCATGAACCTTAACAGGAGCCTCACAAGAAACGTCACAAACAGGGCGGACGAGAATGCACTGGAGGCCGCCCTTCAGATCAAGGACAGGACTGATGCTCATGTTACAGTGGTTTCCATGGGCCCGCCACAGGCTGAAACCACCATGATAGAGTGCCTGGCCAGGGGTGCGGACAGGGCCATACTGGCATCCGACCGGTTCTTCGGGGGAGCTGATACATATCCTACGGGCCTCACACTTGCGGCGACAATAAAGGCCATTGGAAAATTTGACATAATATTCGCCGGTGAGGAAACCTCGGATTCCAGCACGGGCCATGTTGGTCCCGGAGTAGCGGAATTCCTGGACATAGACCAGATCACATATGCCAGCAAAGTTGAGTACGAGGACGGATTCGTCACGGCAGAGAGGGAACTAGAAGATGGCACAGAAGTGGTGAAAGTACCAACCCCTGTACTGGTCACAGTACTCCTGAACTCGAATGTTCCGAGAAGGCAGACTCTGAGAAGGAAGATCGATGCCATAAGGCAGGGTTTTGAAAGCTGGGATCATGACAAGGTGGGGCTGCAGCCCGAATGGGTAGGGGTCCGCGGTTCACCAACAATAGTCAGGAAAATGAGGCCCATAAAGGAAAAGGAACGGGCAGCCAAGAAGGTTGACATTGCCGGCATACCTGACCTTGTGAAGGAACTCTACCAGAAAGGCGTCATAAAGGTGGAGAGTGAATAAAGTGGCTGGAATAAAGTTTGCAGCACCTGTTGCCGACCTCAATGAATACAAGAACGTGTTCGTTTTCCTTGAGACCAGGGAAGACAAGCTCATGCGCCCCGCACTTGAGATGATAGGCGTGGGCAAGAGGATGGCCGAAAAGGTGAACGAGAAGCTTGTGTGTGTTCTTCTGGGTGGAGATATAAAGGATCAGGCAAAGGAGGCTGTTTCATACGGCTGTGACATTGTCCTTGGTGCCGAATCCCCGGTCCTGAGCACATACAGGACACTTCCATATTCCCACATAATAGCAGATTTCGTCAGGCAGGAGAAACCCAACATATTCCTGATTCCCGCCACAAGGAACGGTCGTGATCTGGCATCGCGCATTGCGGTGAGCTGCCAGGCCGGGGTGACGGCTGACTGCACTGAACTGGATATAGAACAGGACACTAGGATACTGAGCGCCAACCGCCCCACATACGGGGAGAGCATGCTGGCAGAGATACTGTGCAGGAAGCACAGGCCCCAGATGGCAACCGCAAGGCCCGGAATATTTCCGGTACCGGAGAAGATCAAAGCACACAAGGGAGAGATACGCATAAAGGAAGTCACTGTTGACAAGTCAATGCTCAAGAAGGAAGTGCTGGAATTCAGGAAAAAGGAAGTTGTGGACCTCACGGCAGCGAAAGTCGTAGTATCAGGCGGCATGGGCCTGGGCAAGCCT
Source organism: Thermoplasmatota archaeon (assembly GCA_023379345.1). Lineage (GTDB taxonomy): Archaea > Thermoplasmatota > Thermoplasmata > Thermoplasmatales > Thermoplasmataceae > UBA509. The sequence goes on along the minus strand of JAMCUV010000098.1, from coordinate 1,182 downwards.
CAGGGTTTCAAGCTCATAGGCGATCTTGCCAGTGAGCTCGATGGTGTTGTTGGCGCCACCCGGCCGGCAGTGGACATGGGCTGGATCACACGTGATCATCAGGTGGGCCAGACAGGGCAGACTGTGAGGCCAAGACTGTACCTTGCAGTGGGCATATCCGGAAAGATTCAGCATATCATGGGCATGAAGAACAGCGAGACAATAATTTCTGTAAACACGGATCCCAATGCGGAGATAACAAAATACTCGGATTATGTCATAACTGAAGATCTGTACAAGGCTGTTCCAGTGCTTCTGGAGGAGATAAAGAAACTTAAGAAATCGCCTCCGCCTCTAGCTCAGGAAGCCAGCAGCACACCGGCTCAGTGAAGATAGACCACCATACCACTTTCCCAATTTTTCATCCATAACTGTATTTTGATTTTCCTCCATGTACAATCAAAATAATTTTAATTACTGTGATTATGACATATCATTGGCAAAAACTGTTGTGGTCCAGCGTTTCGGAAAGGATTCCAAACTGACGCTGCATCAGGTCATGCGCTACATGGAGGATTACAGGGACACCCATCCCACCAGGGACATATTCTTCGACGGGGACAGGTTTGCCCTCTGCTATGTGAAGAAATGATCAGATGGTCTGTTCAACGCTGCATTTCTCAATTTCCTTCAGTATCCTTTCCCTGAACTCATCCAGGGCAACAACCGAGGTCCTGTCCTGCCTGTTTCTGACTGAAACCGATCTTCCCTGCTCCTCTCTCTCGCCCACAACGAGAATGTAGGAAGGCCTCATCTGCCTTATGGTCTTGATCTTCTTGTTCATGGTCTCCGTCCCTGTGTCAGCCCTTGCCCTGATTCCGCTCCCCTTCAGGAACTTCTCGACCTCAATGGCATAGTCATTGAATTTCTCGCTGACAGGCACGATGTATGCCTGCAGTGGCGCAAGCCATGTGGGGAACTTGCCGGCAAAGTGTTCTATGAGGATTGCCATGAATCTCTCATAGGACCCGAAGATGGCCCTGTGAATCATGACGATCCTGTCATGCTTGCTCTCACTGTTTATGTAGTACAACCCGAAATTCGTGGGCATGAAGAAGTCAACCTGTATTGTTGAGAGCTGCCACATCCTTCCAAGCGCATCCTTGACGTGAACATCTATCTTGGGTCCGTAGAATGCTGCTT
>JAMCUV010000097.1 GCA_023379345.1 Thermoplasmatota archaeon | reverse complement strand
CACCATCTGAGGGAGAAGCCCAGGCATCAGTGATGTCCAGGACAGCGCTGGTGGACGGGGTTGTCTCCCAGGACTATGACTGCCTGCTCTTCGGTGCCAGGCGAGTATTCCGGAATCTTACGCAGATGGGAAAGCGTAAGCTCCCGGGCAAGAACATTTACGTCAATGTTACGCCTGAGTACATAGATCTGGAGGAAAACCTTGGGATTCTGGGCATCACCTTGGATCAGCTCATACAGGTAGGCATAATGGTCGGGACGGACTTCAATTCAGGGCTTCCAAGGACAGGGGCAAAGTCTGCCCTAAAACTGATCAAGAAGTATGGGACAATTCATGAGGTGCTGAAGGCCAGAAAAGAAGAAATAGAGAATCTTGATGAAATTATGGAACTGTTCATGAATCCCCCGTATGCCGATCCGGGCGATATTTCCATGAGACCTCCCGATGCTGAATCCCTGAAGCACTTCCTCTGTGACATTCATGACTTCTCGCCATCCAGGGTTGAACCATATATAGAAACTTTACAGTCAGCCTACAGGAAGGAATCGCAGAAGAATCTCGATTCATTCTTCTGAAGAGAAAAATTGTCCGCTGGAAGTTACAGGTTTGTTTCCAAGGACATGGTGCTAAAGTTTAATCTTTATAATTAAATGCATCTAGTTTATATACGTCATTCCTTATACATATATGCCATGAATCCTGATAAAATTCTCATAGACATAGCCCATGTTTCAAGGCGCGGAAGCTCCCTCAGGGTGACCCTCCCAAAGAAGATCACACAGCAACTTTCAATTGAGCCCAGGGACATTGTGGGGTTCTATATGGAAGGCGACAGGATAATACTGGAGAAGATGAAGTGATGGCACATCCCTGCCCCCTCATGGAACTTACGTCATGAGAATACGCTTCTTGATGGTTCCATCATCTCATTGAGATAGGTTGACAGTGCCGCCTTGAGGTCCATGGGATGTATCCTGCCTGATGAATATTCCAGTTCAAACTCACTGTAATTCATGAAGGTTATGTCCCCTCCCTTTGATGGTGGCCTGTTTATTACGATCTCCCTGCCAAGGTATGGAAACACCACGTGTTTCATTATTTCCACCAGAGGATTGCCGTCAATCTCTGCCACAGGGCAGAATGCTGACTTTATCTTTCTCTCCACATCCTTCCTGGAATCTGACATGAATATGGCTGAATCCGGGTCGCTCTTGGACATCTTCTTGAAGCTGTCCATCCTGCCGGAACCTTTCAGGCTGCCCAGCAATGGTGCATGCAGGGAGACCGGCTTCTTCTCGCCCATTTTGGCTGCTATATCCCTGGCCAGCATGTGGGCGTGCCGCTGATCCATGCCCCCAACTGCAACGTCAAGCTTCATGAAAAAGATGTCCGTAACCTGCATGAGGGGGTATATGTACTTGCTGAAGTCGCTGTCGGCGTCGTCCTCACTCCTCCCCATTATTGGCAGCGCTCGCCTGATCCTTGCCAGGTTGGAGTTCTTTGCCACCATGAGGAGCTTCTTCCAGTAGTCAGATCCTGAAACAAGGTCGTCTGCCCAGACAAATTCCACTTCGCTGTAGAGCCCCTGCGCCTTCATGCACTTCATCATGACTGTGCCGCTTTCCCTTATGCGCTGGAGATCACCGCCCAGCTTGTCGTTAACCATTGCGTGCCAGTCCGCCAGGAGAACCCTCATGTTGATGCCAGAATCCACCAGGCGGTTGATCTTTCTTGGCCACATTATGCCGGTGGCTATGTGGGGCAGGCCGGAAGGCTCAAAACCTATATATCCCGTGCTTCCATTTGAAAGAGAGGAAAGTTCCTCGGGTGTCACAATCTCCTGAAACTCACTTTCAAGTCCTTGGGTGCGAATCATCTGGGTGTGGATTGTCGCTTGGTTTAATTAAGCTTTGGCGGCAGACTTCCCTGAATGAGCATCTGAAACACTTGCCCCTGTTGTTGTGGTTCCTTATGGCATGTCCGTCTGAGTTTCTCATCTCATCCAGGATTGAAAGCAGTTTCCATCTGTTTTCGGGGCTGTTGTGAACCTTGAATGCCGTTTCCCTGTACTTCAGAACGCCATAGGGTATGCTCTGGCCAGGATAATTCTCCTCAAGTATGGCAAAATATGCAAACATCTGATAGAGGTGTCCATCCCGTGGTGAAGATGCATTTGTGCTCTTGTATTCATAGGGGATTATGTTCCGCCCCTTCCTGACGATCATATCAGGTTTGCCGGATATCCCGAGTTCGGCTGATCTGAGTATCTTCCCTTTGCCCTGCAGGTCCTGGTATACCTCCTGGCCTTCCGGAATTGCGAGAGATTTCCTCCTGCCCCTGAGCTTTACGAGAATGATAAGAAGAAAAATGAATGTTAATGATAGGATAACCAGCGGGATCTGGATCATATGAGAAGTGACATCACATAGTACAATATGAATGCCACCGTGGCCACCAGCAGAGCTGAAATTGTATAGATGTACATGCCGGTTGACCTGTATGATCGGCCCACCTTCCTGTGGGACCTTATGCCCGCCTTCATCCTGGCAGAAGAGT
>JAMCUV010000096.1 GCA_023379345.1 Thermoplasmatota archaeon | reverse complement strand
TTACCTCATATATGCGCTGGATCCTTCTCTCAGTGTTCACGAACGTCCCTTCTTTCTCAAGGCTCGCAGACGCAGGCAGGACTACATCTGCAAACTTTGCCGTCTCTGAAAGGAAAAGATCCTCCACAACCAGGAAATCAAGCTTCTCGAGCTGCTCCTGGATGAAGTTTGAATCTGATCCTGTCTCCACAAGCTCCTCGCCTATGACGTACATTGCCCTTATTTTTCCGTCCCTTGCCCCCTCGAGGCAGGTGTTGTTGTCCATTCCAGGTTTTTCCGGGATGCTGCATTTCCAGGCCTGCTCAAACTTCTTCCTTATGTCTGGATCAGCAACGCTCTGGTATCCTGGGAAATAGGCGTTCATTGCACCGAAATCGCTGGCACCCTGCACATTGTTATGGCCCCTCAGGGGGTATGCTCCCGTCCCCCTCCTTCCATAATTTCCTGTGACCAGGAGAAGGTTTGAAATTGCAGTTGAGGCATCACTGCCCATCTGATGCTGTGTTATTCCCATTGCCCAGAGTATGGCCACATTCTTGGACTGGTGTATTGTCTCTGCAATCTTAATGAGGTCGGATCTCTCTATGCCAGTGATCTGTTCCGCATATTCAAGGGTGAATGCCTGGAGGCTCCTCCTGTATTCGTCGAAGCCGTTGGTCCTCTGTGCAATGAAATCCTCATCCTCCCATCCCTGATCGATGATGTATTTTGTCACCGCGTTGAGCCACACAAGATCTGTGCCCGGATGAGGGTGGATGAATAAGTCTGCCCTCCTTGCCATTTCATGTTTTCTCAGATCAGAAACAATGAGCTTCTGGCCGTTCAGCTTGTGCGCCCTCTTCACGCGCGTTGCAAGAACCGGATGGGATTCAGCGGTGTTTGTTCCAATTCCTATAACCAGGTCCGCCATGTATATGTCCTGTATGGATCCGGCGTCTCCCCCGTATCCCACAGTTCTCCAGAGACCTGTTGTGGCAGGAGCCTGGCAGAACCTGGAGCTGTTGTCAACATTGTTTGTGCCGAATACCTGCCTTGCCAGCTTCTGCACAAGGTATGCCTCCTCGTTTGTTCCCTTGGATGATGCTATGAACTCAATGGCATCCCCGCCGAAATTATCACGTATCTCGGCAAGCTTCCTGGCCACGAGATCCAGCGCCTCATCCCATGTGGCTTTCCTGAAGCGATGGCCATCCCTGATGAGAGGAGACGTGATCCTTTCGCTGCTGTTGACGAAATCCCAGCCGAATTTACCCTTTATGCATGTGGATATCCCATTGGCTGGTGATTCAGGCTGGGGCTGCACCTTCAATATCTCCCTGCCCTTGGTCCACATCTCGAATGAACAACCAACACCGCAGTATGTGCACACTGTCTTGGTCTTCTTTATCCTGGATTTCCTCATTCTGGATTCCGCGTTGCTGATGGCCATTATTGGACCCATTGTGGTTTCCGGCTCTATGGATTTCACGGCATCGATCATCCTGAGCTTGGTTTCCCTTGGAATGCCCGTCATGAAGCCTGCTTTGCCAAGCATGGACTTCTCCATGAGTGCGTTCACAGGGCATACGGTGACGCAATGCCCGCAGGAAACGCAGGATGAATCATTTATTGGAACGTCATTGTCCCATATGACACGGGGGCGATCACGGCTCCAGTCTATGCTCAGGGTCTCGTTCACCTGCACATCCTGGCATGCCTCCACGCACCTGCCGCACAGTATGCACTGGTTGGGATCATATACATAGAATGGATTTGTATCATCCACATGATAGGGTTTCGGTTCGAAGGGATATTTCTGCACATCAATGTGCAGGTCATGGACGGTGTTGTGAAGCGCGCAGTCACCGTTGTTGTTTTCGCACACTGTGCAGTAAAGATCATGATTGTGCAGTATCCTCTGTGTTGCCTCAACCTGGATGTCTCGGACCTTCCTTGAGGAGAAGTCAACGTTCATGCCCTCAGTGACAGGAGTTGAACATGATCTTACCATTTTCCCGTCAGCCTCCACAATGCATGTGTCGCAGGTCCTGATTGGACCAAGATTTGGCTGGTAGCAAACATGCGGAATGCCCTTGCCGTCCGCCATGAGCGCCTGAAGTATTGTCTGACCCTTCACGGCTGTGGTTTGAATTCCGCCAACCTTGAAATTTATGTTTTCTTCACCCATTCTCTGCCTTCCTTTTTCATTTATGTTAACCGGAAAATTCAGGGCTATATGTCCTGATTTCTGTCTGAAATTAATAGTCCATTTTGCTATTTAATTATTTTTGACGCCTTATGCTTATGAATATGTATTAATAAGAAATTTAGTTCTCTGCAGCTTCACAATATTTTTTATTTTGGCCCGCCTGATCCTACTATGCTTATCAGAATCCAGGAAGAACCCATAGATTATGGCGACCTCATTGAAAAAATGCGGAACGAATCGGCTGGAGCCATAGTGAGCTTTCTCGGCACTGTTAGGAATACATCGGTTAACCTGAAGGTATCAGGACTTGAATACAGCAGCTACAGGGAGATGGCCCTCAAGATGATGGGCGAAATCGCTGAGGAAGCCTTGGAAAAGTATGGAATTACGGACTACGCCATTGTCCACCGCCTCGGAAAGTTGGGCCTCAAGGAGGATTCCGTCGCAGTATGCGTCGCTTCCCCCCACAGGAAGGAGGGTTTCAGGGCCTGTGAATTCATAATTGATTCCATAAAGGAGAAAGTTCCAATCTGGAAAAAAGATATTGTTGAGGGTGGTGAGGAAAAATGGAGGGATTGAAAAGCACTGGCCTGCATCTGGTGACAACGCAGATCAATCAATGACCACTTACGACAATTGCATGGTCTCCAGCATGAAAGTCATGTGTCCAGGGGTCGTGATCCTGTTCTGCTGGCTTTTTATTTCATCTCACCGGTTTCGTCCATGTCCTTCAAGATTTCGAGAGCCTCACGGTAATCCGCCTCTGTGTTTATGTTGAAGAAAGCATATTGGGAGAATTCCGAAGCGTCAATGTACACGGGATTCATTCTGGCAATCATGCCCGTGAGGCTATCCTCCGGCTTCAGTTTCCCACTCTGACATCCTCTCCATGCTAAAGCATCGGAGGTTCCTGCTTCACCAACAGTGCCTTCTTCATGTATTCCAAAGGTCTTACTCCATCTCCCGCCATCCTTTTTAGGTGGTTTATCAGGCGTTAATTCCCCACTGCCCATGGGTACTGAGTCTATATTTCTTTGCACTTTATTAACTCTTCTATCGCAATTCATCTCCTCCCTGAAGGTCGGAGCTTTCTTGCTCAAAATATTGTAAATCGCGAACAGGGGCTCAATCCGGCCATCATGATGGCGCGGCACAACTGCTCTGCCATGGAAGTTATCAAGCATCTTCTTCACATCAGATACTGTGAAGAATGGCATGTCTCCGCCCACAAGCATGAATGCGCCATATTTCTCTGAAAGGTCGGAAACCAGTTCCATTATGTTGCTGGAGCTGTCCTGCAGGTAAGGGACAGGAACGCTGATCTTTGAATATACCACAACCTCCATGACCGCACCAATCCTCCCAATAATAGATTCCAGTACAGTGGTACCACCAAGTTTCAGCAGGTGCTTTCCGGGAAGCCTCTCAGACAGTTTCACGGGAACAATGCCAATCACATTCCTGCATGACCTCTTCAATAATACATTTTCATTGATGCTCTGTTGTTGCTTTATTGTATAGGTCAAAATTTTATGTTGTCATGCCATGTAACCGCAATGATTAACATTTCTGAGAAAGGAATTGTGAGAAGATTCGCCAGGGCCTCCGGAAGGATCCGGTTGAAGCCTGAAACCATAGATCTAATCAGGGACCGCAAGATCAAGAAGGGCGATGTTGCGGAGGCTGCGAAGATAGCCGGCATTACAGGCGCAAAGGAGGCCTGGATGCGCATGCCTTACTGCCACCAGATTCCCCTGGAATCCGTTGATTTTTCACTTGAACTTGACCAAGAAGGGGCCAGGGTTACATGCTCTGTCCTGGCTAACTGGAAGACGGGTGTGGAAATGGATGCACTGAGCTGCGTTTCATCGGCTCTTCTAACAGTGTGGGACATGGTGAAATACGTTGAGAAGGATGAGACCGGGAACTATCCTTATACAAGAATCCACGATATAATTGTGGAGGAAAAGGAGAAAAGTGCCACACGATCATAGAATCTCAGGATTTATTGCATCTTTCCATGTGATTACCTGCAGCAGCACCAGGACCATGGAGACTGATGATTCCGGAAGGGGGATTGTGGATGCCATAGGGAAAAAGGGCCACAGGGTATCGGGATACCAGATCGTGGATGATGATGTGGGCGACATCCAGAAAGCGGTTATCTCCGGCCTTGAAACGTCGGATGCAGTCATCATTACTGGCGGCACAGGCATCACCTCAAGGGATGTCACCATTGAGGCGGTTCGTGGAATTGCGGACTACGAGATGACAGGTTTTGGACATGTTTTCGCGTTGATCTCATTCCAGAAGATTGGGACATCCGCAATAATGTCACGATCGACTGCTTTCATAGTGAAGCGGAAGCCGGTGTTCTGCCTGCCTGGATCGCCCAGCGGCTCCATGCTGGCTGTTTCCGAACTCATACTGGATCAGATTGATCATATCCACCACGAACTGGGGAGATAGATGGACAGTAGTGTAAGAAAGAAGATGGGTCGTTTCAACAGCCTGTTTTCTATGGATGAAGTTTCCAGCATCGTTAGGGCATACCCGTGGAAGAAGCTTTCAACGATTGAAGTGGAAACAGCGAATTCAGCAGGAATGGTAGCTGCTGATACCATTGTTGCCCGCTTGAATTCTCCTGCAGAGCCCAGAAGCCTTGTTGATGGGTATGCAATAAAATCCGCTGAGACGGATGGATGCAGTCCGGCTGATCCGTCGCACTTCAGGATCGCTGGAAAGTCGGAAGCAGGGAAGGGGTTTGATTCAACTGTTTCTGAAGGCGAATGCGTTGAGATCTATACTGGCGGCATTCTTCCCCGGGGATCAGATGCCATAGTGATGGCTGAGAACGTCACTGTTTCAGGTGGTTTAATCATGGCGACTTCTCCCGTGAGAATGGGTGAAAATGTGGCTGCGGCAGGAGAAGATATTCGCGCAGGAACAACACTGATCAGTGCAGGCAGCATGATAAAACCCTGGCATCTGCCTGCAATGATGGATGGCGGCATCAGCAGGCTGACCGTCTTCTCGCCCATCAGGGTTGCAGTTCTAAGCACTGGCGATGAACTTTTCCCCGATGCACGTGACCACATTGAGAATTCTGGAATACCGTCCATTATGGCACTTTTCCCATGGGGATTAAGCAACACCTTCTGGATTGGCCAGGCGCATGACGACCCACGGGAAATTGCCCGTAAAATAGGAGAAAGTTCAGATAGGTGGGATCTGGCAATAATAACTGGAGGGAGCAGCTTGGGCAGGAAGGATGAGGTTCCGGAAGCCATGGAGATGCTGGGAACAATGAAAGTTTTTGGAGGGATGAGAACCAAGCCGGGCAGGACAACTTCCCTCTATTCGCTTGATGGCAGGCCCATACTCTCCCTTTCCGGGTTTCCTTCCACATCAATACTCATGGCGGACCTGATGTTTGAAATGCTGCTTGAGGCACTCATGGGCGTGACAGACTACAGGATCAGGCAACGGCTGCCCATTGCTTCTGACATCAGCACAGGATCCGGCTATACAAGATTGATACCCGGGACACTGGTGGAAATGAACGGTCGAACCATGGTTATGCCTGAATCCGGAAACAGGGGCATGCGTCTTGGTTCACTCCTTCATTCATCTGGCATAATTATCATCCCGGATTCGGTTGAAGGATACCATTCCGGGGATATGGTGGAATTCAGGATCTGGTGGAAATAATGAGAAACGTATACAGGAATCTGGTAACTTTCCAGAAAGCAGTGGAACTTGTTGAAGCCAACATGCGGCCTGTGATGGAGACCGAGACTGTTTTCATAGATGAGGCTCTTGGCAGGATAATCTCGGAGGATATCTTCTGCCCCATGAACACACCGCCCTTCAACAGGGCCACCATGGACGGATATGCCGTGCGGTCGGCGGATATAGCAGGCTGCAGCTCAGACAAACCTTCCCGCCTTAAAATATCAGGAGAATCCTTCATTGGAACTGAACCACCTGTGCTGGAGGAAAGCGGGACATGCATCAGGATCTCCACAGGGTCAATAATTCCACCCGGGGCAGATTCCGTGGTGCCTGTAGAGGCCACTTCGGAGGCTGACGGGTATGTCGCCATCTCAGAAGCCACAGTCCGCGGCGAGAATATTGCCGAAGCTGGAAGCGATATGGCGGAGGGTTCCATGGTGTTGTGGAAGGGCAGGGAGATACAGCCCCACGATATTGCCGTACTTGCATCAATGGGCATCAGCAGGATCAATGTTTACAGGCGCCTCAGGATAGCTGTGATTTCAACCGGCAACGAACTGATCAAAGCTGGAGAAACATACTCAACCGGTAAAATATACGAGGCAAATTCTCACATGGTTATGTCAGACCTATCCACCATGAATTTCATAGAGGCAAGATTCCTCGGGCTTGTCCAGGACAGGCTCGATCAGATTCAAAACACATTGTCTTCAGGCCTGAAGGATTCCGACATTGTTATCCTGTCAGGTGGAAGTTCAGCCGGTGAATCCGATCTGGTCTATGCTGTGGCAGAGAAACAGGTACCGGGGATTATTTTCCATGGAGTGCTAACCAAACCCGGGCTTCCAACCGTTTTTGCAAGGTCTGGGGAGAAGATAATCATCGGGCTGCCAGGCTTTCCTGTATCTGCTGCCATGATTCTCAGGACCATTTTCCTTCCGGGCATAGCTGCCATGGCAGGACTGTCATATGAGATAATCACAATACATGGCGTCCTGGGCAGGAGGATCAACCTGGAGATAGGAAAACAGAATCTCATTCCATCCAGGATCCTCCATGGAAACCCCACAAGAATCTATCCTGTCCAGGGACTTTCGGGTTCCATAAGCAGATTCAGTGGGACCTCAGGTTATATTTCTATTCCGGGAACAACAAAATATATGGTGGCTGGAGACCCTGTGGACTTCCACCCATGGAGCCAGGCCTGCTCACTTCCTGTGGCCAGGATATCTGGAACCATTGAAAGGCACAATGCAAAGCTCCTCAGGGAAATCCTCCCGGGAACAGGCATGGCCTATTCTTCTCCAGATGAAGCGGTTGAGATGATCCTGAACATGGATGTGGATGCCATAGTTCTCAAGGTTGCTGTGCACCCAGATACTGCCGATGCGGTTGCGGAACTCCCGGGGGATTTGGCGGAAAGCGTGAGGATATACGAACTGGGAAGAAGATGCATATCTGCTCGCGGCACACCCTCCCTCGCCAGCGTGGATGACCTTGAGGGATATGTGGAAAAGTGCAGCAGCATCCTTGGCCCTCCACTGAAATACCTGGAGAATATCATTGGAAAGAACCCCATGGAAAAGAGAGTTGTTTCGGCAATCAGGAAAAATGTCCCGGTTTACGGCCAGAATCGCACCAATGGATACCAGCTTGTGCTCACAGAGGGTGATCAGGAAGACAAGGGTGGGATTCCAATTATAACATACGCTGACCTTCTTCTGGTGCGTATCGATGCAGCGAATATGATCAATGAAACGGAAGCGCGGATTCATCCAGGGGAATCAAGGGGGCGCTGATCTCGTTCCTCATACTGATCTCCGGGCCAAGCGGCTCCGGAAAGACATCCCTTGCAGAACAGATCATCGGCGCACTGTCAGGCAGGGGCATCCGTGTTTCATTCATCAAGGATATCCCCCACGATGATGCAGAGTTTGATACGGATGGAAAGGACACGTACCGGGCTGTTGCTGGGGGTGCAGTCATGTCCATGGGCCGATCCCCATCGAAGTCGTTCATCAGCATTGGCGGGTATGTGGATCTCAGGGGACTTCTGAACCTTGCCGAGAACCATTCCAGCGTCTGCATTGTGGAAGGGTTCGCCCGGGAAGCATCTGCAATGGAATTTGACGTACGCATATATCTTCAATGGAAGCAGGTTGGCCAGGAATCATCTGCTGTTTATGCCATGGTGGAAGTGGGCAAGGAAGTCCATGATTTTGACCTGATGAATGGAAGCATAGGCCTTGTAAATTTAATTGCGTCATTAATTGAGGATCAGGGGAATAACAGAAAATCATCATAACTTAAGTCATGTTGGCATATGGATGAAAATTAGAAAAAAATTCACAGTTTTTCCCAAGCCAGAATTTTGAAAAAAAGCCTTTGCATAATTATTTCCAGGAGCTAAATTGAAGCAACTTTTCTAATATTATGTCACGGAACTTGATCAGACCCGTATGGTATTGTTGCAGCAAAAAAAGGATGGTCCCTGATCACAGGACCTTTGCGGTCTTTATTGCGACCTGTGACAGCGGGCGATCATTCCTGTCCCTCTTCACATTGCTTATGGAATCAACAACATCCATGCCTTCCGTAACTTTGCCAAAGACAGGGTGCTTTCCGTCCAGATAACGGTTGTCCACCACGTTTATGAAGAACTGGCTGCCACCGGTGTTCGGACCCGCATTTGCCATGGATAACGTGCCTCTTGTATTGCTGTATTTTTTGTTGAACTCATCCTTTATGGTATATCCTGGACCGCCCATTCCAGTGCCCGTGGGGTCCCCTCCCTGAATCATGAAACCGGGGATGACACGATGAAAAATAACACCATTGTAAAAGCCCTTCTCCACAAGTTTCCTGAAGTTCCCGGCAGTAACCGGCATATCATCAAAGAGTTCTATCTTCACGTTTCCCATGGTTGTTTCCAGTAAAACAGATGTCATAGCAGCCCTGTAATCCATGATCACTAATTTATGTTTTCCCGGCCAAGGAATAAATTCCAGTTGTAAGGCGAAAGCACAGATATTTTAATCCTTAACTCCCCGTTTTCTGTGTAATAGGAGGTGCATATTCCCGTACTTTTATCTCCGTGAAATGCCTATTTGATTGTATCCGTACTTTAATGCGATAGATCTTTATACATATTACGTATACTATGCAATATGACTGCCCCCCCTGACTGGGTGAAGAAATACAAGACAAAGGGAGTTGAGATAAGGGGTTCCGGTGACCGGTATTATGCCTATGAGATGAGCAGCAGATGGAACAAGGAGAAGAAGAGGGCAGACAAGATCACCGGAAAGTACCTGGGTGTTGTAACTCACCATGGCATAGTGAAGCCGCGATCCATGGGACTGGTGAGGTCCGATTATGAGTACGGGAACATTGCACTGCTGTATGGAATAGCAGAGAAGACCATAATCCCTGTACTGAAGGAGATATATCCCACCATGTGGCAGCGCATCATATCGTATGCAATATTGAGGAACATACAGCCACTGCCCATGAAGTCCATACACTATCAGTACGAGAAGACCTATCTCTGCAGGATGATGGATGAGAGCATGTCCCCGGATTCAGTGTCAAAGATGCTCTCATCCCTGCCTGAGGACCAGAGTGTCAGGGTCATGAAGAGGCTCACGGAGAAGGGTGAATATGTCCTCATGGATTCAACCGCAGTATTCTCCAGGTCGGAGAACGTATCATTCCTTGAGCTTGGCCATAATTCAAAGGGCATGCATCTTCCCCAGATCAATGTCATGATGCTCTTTTCCGCCACAAGAACCATGCCAACATTCATCAGGATCCTTCCCGGATCAATAGGCGATGTTTCCACCATGTCAGGGACCATTGACATGGCAGGTGTTGAGAGATGCGTCATTGTTGCTGACAAGGGATTCTTCTCCGCAGACAACATAAGGGCGTTGAAGAAGCATCATCTCAGCTACATCATACCGCTGAGGAGGAATTCATCGCTCATACCTGATCCTGATCATTTCGTGAACGTTTTTCTTTACGATGGGAAACCGGTGAAGTACTGGAAGCCTGTGAATGATGTCTACATGTTCGAGGATCCTGTCCTCAGAAGTGAGGAGGAGAAGGATTTCCTCATCAGGATTGGGGAAAACAGCAGAAGCAGGAAACAGTTTGATGAGAATGAGATCAATTTCGG
>JAMCUV010000095.1 GCA_023379345.1 Thermoplasmatota archaeon | reverse complement strand
CTCACCGTTGGTAAACTTCGTGAAGAGACGCGATTACGATGATGATGACGACTACGATGACGACGATGACGACAACTGATCGTAGAAAGATTTTTCTGTCTTTTTTATAAATTGAAAATGATTTGTTTTTCAAACTGGTTACACATTTATGCCAAATTCCTATGGGCTTTTTCTTGATGGATAGGTGGCTCCCTCAATAAAAATAAAGGCTTGAGCCATATTAACATGGGTGCACAATTACTTTTGCCGGCTCAGCAGGTGAAAGTGCCCCTGGCGCGTGTACAGTTTAATAAAAGCCATGAGCCGCCAATGTGGTAAACCTCATAGGGAAGTTGGAAATAAGCCACCCAAAACATGTGATGTTCATTGGAAGATAATGTTGAAAATCTGTCAGTCTTCGATCAGCTTAATCCCAGGATCAGGGAAATGCTGCTGAACAAGGGGATTCTGGATCCAACGGATCCCCAACAGGATGTGATCCCCCATATCCTGAGAGGCGAGAACGTTCTTCTGCTCTCACCCACAGGAAGCGGTAAGACAGAGGCAGCCATACTTCCAATATTTCACAGGATTCTGTCGGAAAGGCCGCAGCCTGTTTCAACACTGTTCATAACTCCCCTCAGGGCACTGAACAGGGACCTCCTTGACAGGCTCAAGGAATACGGCCGGGAGTTAGGCATCCGTGTCCAGGTCAGGCACAGTGATATCACTGACGCTGACAGGAGGGAGATAGTCAAGAATCCTGGTGATATACTCATTACCACGCCTGAATCCCTGCAGATTCTCCTGAACGGAAAGAGGCTCCGGGAGATCGTTTCCCATGTGCGCTTTCTCATAGTGGATGAACTGCACGAAACTGCCCAGAATGAACGGGGTTCCCAGTTTGCCATCGCCGTGGAGCGGCTCCGTGAGCTGGCCGGAAACTTCCAGAGAATCGGGCTTTCCGCCACCGTTGGCAATGAGAATGATCTTGCCAGATTCCTTTCTCCAGAAGTATCCCCATATATTTCAAGATCAGGGCTGAAGAAACGCATGGCCATCCAGATCGGCGTTCCTGCCAAGGCAGATGAGGCAGTTGCAGGCATAATGGGATGCGATGAGGGATATGCAGGCGCCATACTGCACATGTGGGATCTGATCCAGAAACACAAAGGGACGCTTGTCTTCGTCAACACAAGAAGTTCAGCGGAGGATATCGCATTCAGGCTAAGGCTCTACCTCCAGGATCCGCCCATACAGGTGCATCATGGATCACTGTCCCGCGATGCCAGGGAGAGTGCGGAGAAGGACTTCAAGGCAGGCAAGATAAAGGCGCTCATATGCACCTCATCACTGGAGCTTGGAATTGACATAGGTTCTGCTGATCTTGTCCTGCAGTTCAATTCCCCAAGGCAGATCAACAAGCTGATCCAGAGGGTTGGCAGGTCAGGGCACAGCCTTGAGAAAATCTCCCTTGGCAACATAGTCTGCAGCGACATTATTGAGCTTGAGGAGGCCAGCGCCATAGTATCCTACATAATGGAGGGACATCTTGAGGATATCACCATACGGGAAAATTCCCTGGCCACAATGGCAAACCAGGTACTGTCGGAAGCCAAGTTCGTCAGCGAGATAGATGCTGATCACTTCTTTGAAGTGGTCACCCGTTCGTATCCCTTCAGAAACCTGACCCGGGAGGAATTTGACTCCACCCTGGATTTTCTTGCCCGCACAGGCAAGATATTTTTCCAGGATGGCAAGGTGAGGAAGAGGAGAGGGGTCCTCAATTACTTCCTTGAAAATATATCAATGATACCCAGCGAGAAGAACTTCAAGGTCATAGACCAGATCAACCGGAAATTCATAGGGACCCTGGATGAAAGGTACGTGGTGAATGAACTTGAGCCGGGATCCTATTTCGTCATCCGTGGATCAACGTGGAGAACCATAAGGATCGATAAGGACCGGATACTGGTGGAGCCATTCCCCACCGCAGCCATAGCACCCAAATGGTCGGGCGAGGAGATTCCTGTGCTTCTCGATGTAACGGAAAAGGTCTCCCAGAACAGGGAAAACAGGTATGTGCCTGATTTTGTTGAGGAGAATTCCCGGCATCTTCTGGAGGACTGGTATTCAAAGGATTCGGCCACCATGAAGCGCACAGTGATTGAGACAAAGGCCAACGAGATCATTGTCCAGGTGCTTCTTGGAACAAAGGGAAACTTCGCCCTTGCCGAAATATTCTCCAGCATCCTGTCTGGAATCACGGGAGAGAGCGTTGAAACCGATTATTCACCATATCATTTCTACATAAGGTCGTCACGCGTCATCAGGTCCAATGATATCAGGAGGATTATTCTCAGCATTGATCCGGACAGGCTGTACCAGTACATCTCAGGGTCGGCAAGGAGATCCCGATTCTTCAATTCGGTGTTCCTATATGAAGCCCGCAAGTTCGGCCTCATAGCCAACGACGCCGATATCGGCAGGATAAGGTTTGAGAAGATTGTTGATGCGTACTATGATACACCGGTGTACAGGGATTCCATCAGGAAGCTCATCTCTGACTACATGGACCTTGGAACTCTTGAAAAATACCTGAGGGGAGTCAGGTCTGGCGAGATTGAGTTTTCCCTGAAGGATGACATCTCCGAAAGCTCTGATGTTTTCCTGACACATTACTCGGAAAGGGTTGCGCCCCTGAAGCCCACCCGGAGCATACTTGATGCCGTGAAGAAGAGGCTCATGAACGAGGAGACAATACTCTACTGCACATCCTGCGGCAATGTCAGGACCATGAAGGTCAGGGACATCAAGAGCATAAGGTGCCCCGTCTGCGGAAGTTCCCTTGTTGCTTCCCTGTCGCCCTTCGAGAAGAACCTCCTTGACAAATCCAGGGAAGAGGATCCCGACGGAATAAAGACAAGAAAACGCCTGATGAAGAATGCCCATCTTGTGAGGGAACGCGGCATGCAGGCCATAATGGTCATGGCAGCCAGGGGAATAGGGCCAGAAACGGCCTCACGGCTTCTTGACGTCACCTACAGCAACGAGGATGATCTCATAAGGGCCATACTCAACGGGGAAATGGATTATGCAAAGACAAGGCGCTTCTGGGACTAGGGTTCCATGGCAAATCTTAAATTTTGGAACCAATATGTTTGTTTGCCAATGTCCGGATCGAGAATCCTGAAAATACTTGAAAGGTATCGCCTGAAGAACAGCCGCGTGCCAATAATTGTGGAGGGCAGGCACGATATTGACAGCCTCAGGAGAATAGACTTCCCCGGGGAAATCATAACGATAAATTCAGGCAGCTCCCTTGTAACCTTTTCAGACAATATTGCCAGAAACTACAGCGAGGTCATACTTCTTCCCGACTTTGACCGGAAGGGTCACCAGATCATGTCAAACCTGGAAAATTTCCTGCATGGATCGGGTTGCTTTGTTGACACGGACCTCTGGAATTCAATCAGGAAGATGATGCCAGTACGCACCGTGGAGGAACTCCCATTCGCACTGGGCAGGGTGCAGCAGACAGAGAATTAATAGCCATAACGCCATGAAGGTCAATGGCCTCCAACATCAGGATCACGTTCATGGGCACAGGCGGTTCCTGGCCCTCCCCAGGCAGGGGACTCCCTGCAGTTGCGGTGCAGATCGACGACATTACCAACCTTCTTGACTGCGGCGAGGGAACCCAGAAACAGATCATGAAGAGCAAGCTTTCCTTCATGAGCATCAACAACATCTTCATCACACATTTCCATGGAGATCATTTTCTTGGCCTCCTGGGGCTTGTGCAGAGCATGTCATTCAACGGGCGTGAAAAGCCCCTTTACATCTATGGACCCAGGGGCGCAACAAGGATCCTTTCCAATGCACTGAATGTGGGCTATTTCCGCCTCAGCTACGAGATCCGTGTGGGAGAACTTGAATTCGGCAAGACATACGATTTCGACAAATTCACGGTCAGCACCATGAGGAATGACCATCCGGTTCCTGCCATGTCCTACAGGATTCAGGAGAAGGACCTTGTGAAGATCGACAGATCAAAGGCCGAAGCTCTTAACATACCCGCCAGGCGCCTGGAAGAAATACGCAGCAACGGCACCGCAGTCATCGACGGCAGAACGGTATCCATTGATGATATCAGCATGGGTATCAGGAAGGGCAGATCCATAGTTTATACGGGCGATACCAGGCCCCTTGAGGAAATGAAGGTTTTTGCCAGGGATGCAGATGTCCTGATTCATGAGACCACCACAGATTCCTCCCTGGAACCCAAGGTGAATGAATTCGGCCATTCGTCATCAAGGCAGGCTGCTGAGATCGCCAGGGATGCCAATGTGAGAAAATTCTTCCTCTTCCATTACAGCCCCAGATATGAGAATCTGGATCCACTCATAAATGAGGCCAGAAGCATATTTCCAGATTCAGAACTGAGCAGGGAACTCCTGGAATATGATGTCAGGCCCTCCGGTACCATCACGCCTGTTGATGCACAATAATTTCACGTTCACGAAGCAAATCGGATTCGGCACTCTCGCAGATGCGCCTGATGGCGCTTTCCGTCCCCTCCGTGAAATGCCTTGCAAGGAAACCTTTCAGCAGCACCATGGACAGCGAGAGCTTGATCTCCCATCTCACCCTGATCTCTGTCCCTCCCTCAACGCACCTGAGCTCAGTCTTCTTGAAACCTGAAAATGGGCCGCTGTGGTAGTTCTCAGTACAGCTCAGTGATTTCCGGTCGCACAGGTACGACATTTTTCCATTGCCAGGAAAAGCAAACCTCACAAGAAGCATACTGCCGTCTGACCTGGTTATGCTTCTCATCCCATGCCAGAATTCAGGAAGCCTCTGCCAGTCGCTGATCTCATCCATTATCCTGTCCGGGCTGGCTGAAGATTTTCCGGCCACCTGTATCTTGATCTCCCCGACCATTGTGCTACCTTACCTAGAGTATATTCCTGCCCTTAACCGTTACTCCTCTTGAACCCTGGTAATTCCCTGATCGTTCTCCATAGGATTCAGCAGGCCTGGATGACATTTCGTGAACAACAAGCTGGGCTATGCGTTCACCCTTTGCCACCGTCACTGGAGATCCGGACGCATTCAGGAACGAGAGTGTCAGGTTCCCATGGAACCCGGCGTCAACTGCCCCGAATGACCCCAGAACACCTTTCCTGGCGTAGGATGATCTTATCCAGATCTGGCCCATGGCATCCTCTGGCATCTTTATGTATTCCATTGTTGAAACGAGAAACTGTGCACCTGCAGGAATCACTGCTTCCCCTGAAATCACATTGCCGGAAACCCATACCTGGTCGATCCTGAGATCGTAGCCGTTTGGCGTGACGCATAACACGTCAAAGTTCTCGCCGATGAGGTTTCCTTCCCTTGCAAGTTCCAGGATTTTCCGGTCACTGTAGACAGACATATTCATCCCAGGGGTTTGGCGCCCCTGGCATGGTTAACCCTGAAATAATTATTAAAAGTAATGTAAAGAATGATGGCGGCAAAGAATGAGATGTAGTAGCTTATGTCCACGGAACCCAGGTAATAAGCAAGGGGGCCTTCAAATACAGCACCTGGGCTCATGAAGGGGACCGATATGAGTATGGCCAGCACATAGGCCGAAATCCCGGAATATGAGGCCACTCCTGTGGATCTGTTCCTGCCAATTATGAAGTAATGGGCAATCAATATCCCAAGCCATGGCGTTATCCAGTAATCCAGGATGAACAGGAATGTTTCGTAGAAACCATAAAAGTTCCTGTAGCCGATTATCCCAAGGGCAAGTGACACAATGACGCCTATGATCAGGGCCCTGTTCCTGGTCAGCCTGGTGATGGCAGTATTCAGTGAGGTGGCATTTGAAAACAGGTTGATGGCATTAGCAGCAATTCCGCCAAGAAACAGGGATATCATGCCAACCGCTGAGTATGCTCCCATATATCTGGCAAGGGCCGTGGCAGGATTGGAGATGTATGCATGCGCCGATATTGCCACAGCCATCCCGATGATCTCGATCCAGAATGAGGCTATTGCTCCCCCAGCAAAGGTGAATCCGAATGATCTCCTGGGTCTTTCAACTTTCCTTGTGAACCGGGAGTAGTCGGATGCATAGGGTCCCCATGCCATGATGTAGGAGAAGGATGATGCCAGGGTTATGCCAAATGCAATGAGTGGGCTCAGTCCTGACGGATGGTAGGAATATGTTGATGAAAAGGTGGTGAAATACCTTATGCTGATCACTGCAAACATGACTCCCAGCACGGCTGACATTGCGATTTCAAATCTCCTGATCCAGTTATGTCCGGCATATGCCAGGGCAAATACTATGGCAGTGACTATGAATATGGGGATGAGGAAAGATACACCGGGAACAATGACGTGAAGCGCGAATGAGGCCAGGACAAGGTTTACGGTGAGCCAGCCCAGCGTATTGCCCCACTGAAGAACGGCAAGGACCCTTGAGCCAAGCTGGCCGAATGGCCCCAGGCTCAGCGCCATCTGGGGTTTGCCTGTGAGAGC
>JAMCUV010000094.1 GCA_023379345.1 Thermoplasmatota archaeon | reverse complement strand
GATCATATATCTCTGAACTCAGGAAATACGGAGTGAACGATAATGTCCTGGATGAAATTGGCATAAATGCAACAAGGATGAACGCCCTTGCGCTTTCAACATTTTTCGAGGATTCAAATTCCAAGATTCCCACCACGGTAAACGATGCTGCTGAACTGGCCAGGATATACCGGTTCACAGTCATGGGCGGCACTGAGCCCGGACATACAACTGACACTGTATCCACACTTCTGGCAGAAAGGATAAATGCGCGCATAATGATCAACGCGACTTCGGTGGATGGAGTATATACGGATGATCCAAGAAAGCACAGCGATGCCAGGAAAATCCCCTCACTTACCTATGATGAGGCAATCAGTCTTGCCATAGGGAAATCCATAGGGGCCGGGCCAAATGTGTTCATGGACCTGACAGCCCTCAACATTGCAAAGAGGTCCGGGATACGCATTTACGTTACGCATGGTACAGAACTCTCAGAATACGGAAACATCATCAGGAACAGGAAGACAACGGGATCGGTCATAGGGTGACCAACCACTGATCTGCGGATTGGTCGGATCCAAAGAAAATAGTCCATATCACAGGATGAAGGGGGCCGCTGGGGAAAATAATTGCTCAGCTGCCATCCGTTGTGAAAATGTTACAGTGCAGATTCCCTGAGATCGTGCTTGACGATTGGTATATCCATGTCCCTGCCGTTAACATCCCTGAATGCTTCCCTTATTGATGATGTGAGATCGCCCATCTGCGCGTACTTTTCCTGCAATGACATGTCGGAAAGCCCCTCCTTGCTAGAGATATCCAGATAATTTGAATCATCGGATTCCATGATTGGGGACAGGATGACTGAATCACCCTGATCCAGGGCAAGCTGCGATATGATGTTTGCAGTGGCCTCAACATGATCCTTGCTGTATTTCTTTCCGCCAATGCCAGCCATTACCACTATGGTCACCCCGATGCCGTGATCCTTGATGTTGTTCACAAGATTCATTGTCTCCGTCACATTGATATGCTTGTTGAAGAGCCTTATGACTTTATAGCTTCCGCTTTCCAGGAATACATAGACTCGATCCAGGCCATGGTCCTTCAAATCACGGTAGTTTATCATGTTCTTCTTCTTTGGAGTGGTGAATATGTCAAATGCGGAAAATACTGGGAGGTTCAGCTTGTCCTTAATTCTGTCAAGGATATCCAGAAGCATTTTCTGGTCAATATCCAGTGCGTTCACGTCACCCAGGAACACCGATTTGTGATAGGACAACCCTGAGCCATAATGATCCTTTACGGCCCCCAGGTGAGAAACGAAATCATCCATTGATTTTGTGGTGTAATCCCTTGTCTCATATCCTCTGCAAAGGGTGCATCTGTTCCATTTGCATCCACTGGTTATTTCCATATATAACGCACTGGGCTGGTCTGGAGGAACAACAGGAATCGCTGAATACAATGAGAGAAGACCCCTGGAATCGGAGTCTGCCCACTGCAGGTCCCTGGACGCCACTTTCCTGGCAATGTCAAGGTCATGGGCAACATTGCCGACCTTCACTGCTTCTCTGGCCAGATTGTATGATCCTTCCAGAATGGACGACCCATCTGCAGGAGCGACGGAATCGATCACTTTCATATTCCCTTCCGTTCCAATTTTATAGAATGTATTGGATATGGTTCTCCTGTAGGTGATTCCATTTCTTGTGTAGGATATCAGCCGACCCTCAAGATCGAAATTTGCAATCTCAGTACTTCCATTTGAAAAGGTGGCTACACCGTCATTTACCTTGAAATTTATCGTGCTGCTGGCTCCAGTATCCATAGGAAATTCACCACCACATGATCGCCACCCATATGTATAAATTTCTTGCTTTGTCCTCATGCGGAATGACTCCTGAGACAAAATCAAAATTTTGCTCAAAGAAATATAACGGGAATTTCATGGAGGCTCTTATCTGGGCTGCTGAAAATGTGCCCTGCCCTGGTTTTCGTTCAGGCCCTGAAAACGTTATTCCGTGTCAGTCCCAAAGTATCTGAGTCGGCAATCGACATGTGGCGTGATAGTCAACACTTCCGGAAAAATGATGGGAGCTTGTAAATGACGATTAAAATAAGTGGTATGAATTTTTTTCGGTCAGTAAAAGGCTGTGGCGGAATCGCCACGATTCACTCCCTTATCTCATTCTCTGAAACAAAGTATGCCATAAGCAGAAGAACAGTGGCAAGTATAGCCAGCCCTCCAAGCCACAGCTCCACGCTGTGCATCTGAGATGCCGTCAGGGTGCCGTTGATCACCACGGTCCTTATTGCCTCTGCACTCCATGAAACTGGATTGTACTTTGCGGCGTCGCTGAGCCATCCAGCCATGAGGCCGGGAGGGAACATGGCATAGCTGACAAATAGGAGCGGCAGGTTGACCAGGTTTATTACACCAAAGATGGTGTCAGGCCTTGTTATCCTTACAGCTAGGGTGGTGAATATTGACGTGAAGATCAGGGCAACGAGCATCACTGCCGCTATGAGGATAAGAGCATCCAGGACAGTGAAACCGTGCTTGAATTCAAGTCCATTGGGTATCAGAAGTGCCGCAAGGATAAGTATGCCTACCTGGACAAGAATCCTTGCGCTTGATGCGAATATCTTGGAAAACACTATGGAACTCCTTCTGATTGGGGCAATGAGAAATCTTCCAAGAACTCCAAGTCTCCTGTCAAATATGAGGTTCACACCTGAGAACAGTGCGGTGAAAAGCCCTATGATTGTCAGGACACCCCCAAGAATGTAGGTTATGTAGTTGGGAGCACCATCAAGAAGCGTCGGGCCGAATGCGGAGATTTTGCTGAAGGCACTGCCAAAGAGTGCCAGCCAGAAGAATGGCTGTATGAGCCCTGTGAGAAGTGAAACAGGATTCCTGTACCATTTCTTAAGTTCCCGTGATGTAAGTGGTCCAAGTCCGCTCATCTTCTCAGCCTCCTCAGATTCATCATCTCCTGTCTGGTATCTGTGGGCTCTTCTGTCCTTATCTCATTCCCTGTATATTCAAGGAATACGTCATCCAGAGTTGGCTTCTGCACTGTAAGTCTTGTTATTGAAAGAGAATTTCCTGAAATGTATTGTATGATCTTTGGAAGTTCCTCATCGGAGTTCTGCACTTTCAGGCGCACTGCCCTTGGACCATTCTCCTTCGCCTCAATTGCTCCCGGGTACTTCATCAGGGTTTCTGCATCCTTGTCTGTCTTCATTGTGGCAAGAATGATGTCACCCTTCAGGTTGGACTTAAGCTCCTCAGATGTTCCGGTGGCCAGAACCTTCCCATGGTCGATTATTGATATGCGGTTTGCAAGTGCGTCAACCTCTTCAAGATAATGGCTTGTGAGGATAATTGTTACGTCGAGTTTTTCCTGAATCTCCCTGACGTATTTCCACATCTGCGTCCTTGTTGTAACGTCAAGTCCCAGGGTTGGCTCATCCAAGAAAAGTATCTTTGGATCGTGCACGAGGCCTGCTATGAGCTCAAGACGCTTTCGCATTCCACCGGAGTACTGCCTGACAAGCCTGTTCTTGACATCATCAAGGCTCACCATGGCGAGAAGTTTGTGGATGCGTTCCTTTGCTTCCTCGGCTGGGACATCATAGAACTGGGATACCATCTTCAGGTTCTCATATCCTGAAAGATCCTCATCGGTGGTGAGATCCTGCGGCACAACCCCTATGGATTTCCTGACTTCAAGCGAATTCTTCACTATGTCAAATCCATTCACTATTGCTGTTCCTGATGTGGGCGCAATCCTGGTCACCAGCAGGTTTATGGTTGTGGTCTTGCCGGCCCCATTGGGGCCCAGCAGCCCGTAGACTTCCCCTTCCTCGATGCTTATGTTGAGATCATCAAGCGCCTTTACCTTTCCACCGTATATTTTTGTCAGATTCCTTGTCTCAATTATTGCCGCCAAATCATTTCACCTTCCTCAAATCTTCCGTGATTTTCAATATTCTTCTTGCTGTTGCCTGGATCCTGTCAAGGTAGGGCAGGGCTGAATCCCTTTCCTCCTCCAGATAGTCAGCATAACCTTCGAGATCAGCAACCAGTCTCTCCATTGGAATGCTCTGGGCCGCCTGTCCTATTCCCAGACCCATCTCGTTTTTTCCTGCCTCTGTCAGATCGTACCTGAGGTCGGGATGCCTGGTTATGAGGCCTTCCTTCTCCAGATTGCTCAGAAGAGGATATATTGTGCCAGGACTGGGGCGCCACCATCCCATGGTCTCCTTCTGGATCTGATCCATTATTTCAGAACCCTTCATGGGTCCGTTTGTGAGCAGCCAAAGAACGTAATAGCGCATACCGCCATGCCGCCTGAATGATTTCGCGAATGTAAATGCAGGTGTATCCTCTCCAGAAAAGCCGTGTATTCTTTCCTTCATATTGTCATCACCCACTTTATATCGAAATCGATATCGGAATTCAATATATAAATACTATCAAGCTACATAAAAACAAATTGGT
>JAMCUV010000093.1 GCA_023379345.1 Thermoplasmatota archaeon | reverse complement strand
TACACAAGCTTGGCACAATATCCAGGGCGTATCTCAGGAATTTTTACGGCGAGATGGAAGATGCACTCAATTTCGGAATTCCAACAGACCGGTTTGTGACCGAATGGTGGGTCCTGAAGGATCGCTTTCCTGCCCGAAAGCCAGAATATTACATAAACAGTGCAGAAAAGCCCGGAGAATTCCAGAAGGGGCCCTATGCCGATGTAATAGGATACCACATTCCCGAGAATTATGTGGAGATGAAGAGAAACAACCATGGGGCAGCACTTGAAATCCGGCTTGCCACCAGGATGAAGTTCCAGGAACTTTTTGCTGCAGGCTATTCGGTGACCGACTATGACAGGAAGAGCTCCGCATACACCCTTGAGCGAGGTGTGGGAATTGAGGAGAAATACGGAAAAAATATATTTTACTGAAACCCGGGATTCAGATTACCTTGTAGCGCTTCAGCGAGACCTCAAATATCTCTCCGTCTGATCCCAGGGAATTCAGCAGATCGTCCAGTTCGTTCTGGGATATGGACGCGTTCTGTGATGCTGCCAGCAGGTCCTCATACCTGCATCCCCTGCCGTCCGTGTCGTTTGCCTGTATATACTGCAGTATGAAATCCTTTGAGGATTTGTGCTCTTCCTTTGCAGCTGGCTGAATCTGGGCTGCAATGGCGGATTCAAATTCCTGCAGATCATAATCAGGATACTTTTCCATGGCCTTCATGGCTGATTCTGCTTCGAGGTCGGAGTAACCGGCAGCCTTTACGTCCGTGGCCGTTGATCCAGGCCTGTTCCTCGCCATTCTTATGGCATAGATCTTTCTCCTTGCGATATGCAGTGTCTTCATGCGCCAGTAATCCATTGAGACGCTGTCCACCTTTATGGCGATTTCAGGGTTGACGTTGAAGTAGGTCTTTCCTTCATTCTGGTAGGAGCTGACCCTCCCCATGACAAGAACCTGGTCATTTATCTCCAGGGCATCCACCATGGCCTTTGCCTGCATCCCGAAATCGCTGTTGAATGCAGAAATATAGAAGTTCCCCGTCCCATCGGTCACCGTGACACGCGTCATTGATTCATCTGCGTTCTTCTGGGATACCAGCCCGCAGAAAAGAACTCTTCTGACCCTGGTCCCAAGCGGTGTTATGACGTAGGGCTTTGCCCTTTCCTCGTCCGGCCTTTCCTCGAGTTCCCTGGAATCCCTCAGTTCCCTGCCGAAAATCCAGTTGGTGAATTCACGCTTCCTTGTCATCACTGGAAATCAGCCCCCATTCTTGCCTCAAGCTTCTTCATGAAATCTGTGTCCACATAATTCAGCGATGATATGCGCACTGATGTTCCGGACTGGTTCCTGGTGACATCGCCCTCTATGACAACAGCCCTGCCCAGGAGTTTCTCCTGGAGCCTTGACGACACGAGCCTGCGCGAGATTGTCTTGTTTTCAGGCGTATACTCCTCCGGGGTGAATCCCAGGTGGCCCAGCAGTGCAGCTTTGCCGCCGGTACACTGTATACTTCCGGTGCCGTCATCAAGCGTGAAATATGCAAATAAGTCATACGCCACTGGAGCTTCGGGATGATCCGGGCAGTGTATGTCGTCGAGCCTGTTGTTGCAGGCTGAGCATCTCATCACAAGGCCGCTCTTCGGGCCCAGGCTTACAATGAAGCCATTTACTGTAACCCCGCCAAGAGGTGAACTGATATCATGTATGTCGTAGAGCCTCTCCCCAACCTGGAATGAGGGCTTTATCTCCGTGACCTCGGTCCTGCTTCCCAGTGTCATACGGAGCCGGCCGTTGTATTCAGAAACCTTTGCACCCTCCATCCTGATGAAGCTCCCTTCCTTCAGTGGCTTATCGAATGAAGATATCCTGATCTTTCCCGTATCGTCGTCAAGATCGCCATAATACATCATGGTCTTCTTCCCGTCACGCTCCAGTTCCTTTTCCCTTACACTGGATACCCGGCCTTCCACTGTTACGTATGGCTGTGCTGTGGAAAGGTCCTTTATCTTCAACTGGGAATAGCTCCTCCTGACATCCATGCTTTCACCTGGATGCATTATGACCTCTGAGCCGGCATCTATGTAAACCCTGTTTATTCCCTTGTATTCCCTGACGGATGCCTTCTTGATCTCCACAACGTCGCCTATCCTCACTGTTGGCGGGAATATCCACGCAGTGAACGATATTGTTCCGGTATCATCCCCAAGTATTCCATAATAATATACAGATTCGCCGCGTTCATTTTTCAGTTCTTTCCGCTGCAGTGAGACAATGCTCACCAGTATGTCCACATTCTGGGTGCCGGGGACCAGTTCAGATATTTTCAGTCGCTTAACCTGATCGCTCATGCGTACAATCCACTCTGGTTCTTGCTTTCCGTCTGCCCAATTAGCTTGTTGAGAAGTATTTCGGCGTCTTCCTTGTTCAATCCGACCTTTGCCACCAGGTAGTTCTCTATGTCATCCCTGCTCTTCCCCTGGTTTATCATGTCCTGCACCATCATTACCATGCGCTGCGTTACCTCGGACTGGAACTGCTCCTCAAGTTTCAGAGCCCTTATCATCAGGTATATGGATGAAAGCAGCGTGTTCAGTCCCTCATTCAGCTCCGCCTTGGACAGGCCCTCAAGCTCAAGATCGACCCGCGATACAATCTCTTCATTCATTCCGTCCAGCATAAATTTAACAAGATCAATCTGCCTGTTCAGGAGAAGCAAGGTCCTGTATATGGCAAGCCTTGGCTGGTTCTCCAGCACGGCAGTCTCAATGCCTGTCCGGAAGAATATCTTAACTATCTTCTCCTCAAATGAGAGGAACAGTGAAAATGGCACCTTGTCACTTTCCAGTACCAGGATTTTATCAAGGTCCCTCACTTTCCATGGAATGTCAACAAGATTTGTTGAGGTTTCATCTCCGCCAGCAAGCCACTGTATTACCTGCCCCTTATCCACTGAAGTCATTGGACAAACATAGTTCCTATTCATATATTATTTTTCACAACTTTCACGGAGCTGACACAAGGGGGTTTACGGCAAAATGTCAGGCTTCGTCCAGTTGATCATTAATAGCTTCAGGATATACCGGAACGAAGCATGTCATCCACCGGTAACAGGACTGGAATAGGCGTTATCCTGACAGCCAGGCTATTCTATTCCATAAACTGGTACAACGTTTCTCCGGCCCTGGTGCCCATAGGCCATGCCTACGGAATATCCCTTGCCGAAACCTCCCTCTCCCTGACGCTGTTCCTTGTTGGGGCAGGAATTTTCCAGGTTCCTGCCGGCATAGTGGCATCAAGGATTGGCGCAAGGAGAACGGCGCTCATGGGGCTCTACCTGATGTCGGCCGCCGCCATACTCACATCAATTTCACCTTCATTTGATGTGCTTCTTGCCCTCAGATTTGCTGTAGGTGTGGGGGCTGCCATGTTCTTCAGCACTGCCATTGCCCTGCTGAATGATCTTGCAACCGGCAGCCTGACGTCCGTCATAGGGTACTACAATGCATCATTCAACCTTGGAGCGGGCATCGGGATCATAGCGTTCACGCCCGTTGTGATACTGCTTGGGTGGAGGTACGATTTCCTAATATCGGGTTCCCTGGAACTTGCATCTGCAATTCTGCTGAACATCCTCATCCGGGAGACTGGCGTATACCCGGAGTTTGACTTCTCAGGCCTGAGAAAACGGCTGATGAACAGGCAGATCTGGATAATAGGCGTTGGCCTTGTGGGGCTATGGTCGCTGAATTACACCCTGCCTGAATATTTCAAGGCCTTTGCGTCATCGGTGGGGGTTGGTTCATTTGCGGCAGGTGCAATGGGCGGGCTGGTTCCCATGGCGGGTGTTGTTGGGGGCACAGTAGCAGGAATGTTCAGGCGGTATAACCCCATAAAACTCTCCATCCTTCTGGTGATAGCGGTTGGCATTTCGGTTGCGCTCATGGGCACAGCCAGCCATGCGGAATACTGGGGCATTGCCGTGGAGGTCGGCATAATTGCCACGGTCATCATATCGCTGGAATATGCCATTGTTGCGTCCATTGAAAAGTCCAGCAGGTATATGTCACTGAACATAGGGCTGATCAATTCGATTCAGATAGGTATTGGGTCTGTAATCCCGCTCATATTCGGCATCATAGTCCAGGGCTCGGCTGGATCCTACACATATGCCTGGCTGTTCCTTGGACTGTTTTCCATCTCAACACTGGTCTTTCTCGTGGGGCTTGGAAGGAATACCCGGATAGCACTTGCCTGAACAAAATCTGCTGGGGCAGGTTGGAAAGGAACTTGCTGGATCAGCTTGGGATTTCATTATTGCTGAATGCTAATAATTACGCAATTTCATTGCACAGTTAATAGCTGAAAATCAGTATCCCCATCTTTTCTGGCGGGCATGGCCGGTTGGTTGTTCCGCTCCTGATTATTCAGCGAATTGACGAAAAAGCAGGATTTCTACTAGGAACAGCAAGTCGAGAGAAATTAAGAAATGCAATGCTTTACTTGAACATTAATGGAAATCAGCACCGAACTTGGATACCTCTGCAGGATCGTGGATGATTCAAAGGTTTCTACCGGATTGACAAACAAAGGTTTCTCTGCCTTTGCATCCAAGATTCTGGGGGTGCCCCGGGAAAATATAATGGAATCTCTGAAAAGTGCTGGCGTTGTTGCAGATGCAGGACCTGGAGTTCCATTCAGGCCCCTGGGGGTCTTCAATTTCAATCCTGGGCCAGAGAGCCTGGAAAAAATGATCTCCGGCATGCTGCAGACAATAGTTGAAGACAATCTTGCCAGGAATTTCCTAATTCTTCTCATGGCGCGTTACAGGTTTTCTATTGCTCTCCTGGAGACCATTATGGAAACCCATGGCCCCATGCTCAGGATTACTTCTGAAAATTGTGCCTACGCCGTAATGACCTCAGACTTTTTCCTGCAGGCAGAAGGCGTTAACAGGTGGGCAATCCAGCAGGAGGCTATCCTGAGAACAACCAGTCCAGGCAGCATGGGCCAGTTGCTTTCAATGGACTGGTTCCTGAGCATAATCAAGGTTCTCAGGGATGAGGACTCCGGTTCATTTCATGGCAATATGGAGGCCATAATCGCGTCAATGGATGAAACCTCACTTGATGATCTGCTGTCCTCAATATCCCGTGGCATTCTGCCAGCGCTGGCCAGCCAGAATAAAATCCTGTACATGGATGAGCACATACGCCACGCATTCCTTGAGCGAAGTATAAGGCATAATGAAGCAAGAAGACTCAAGAGATTCTACTACTGGCTCGGCATCGCTAACGATCTTTCACTTGGACTTGAGTTTGTAATAGGCAGTATCGAGTTTTTCCCAAGCAATGTCTTTGCCGGCGCAAATGATGTGCTTGGCGTCTACCTTTTCATCACAGGCAGCTCGCAGTTGGTGGCAAGGTCCCTCATCCAGATAGTGATGCAATTGCATCTGAGGCATAGCAGGAAGAAGAGTTCCAAAAGGGTTTCGGAGTTAACGCAGGCAGGCGAATGAATACTTCCCTGCATATGAGTGGCGGGGTTAATGTACTCAGATGTGATGACTGGGGCATGAAGGTAGCAGTTGTTGAAACCAATCTGATTGTAGATGGTCCGGGGGAAGGACAGACAGTCCAGATTTATGAGACAGATCCTGCGCCAAGGGTTGTTGAGGAGTACCAGAATCCTGCGCTTACAGCAACCACCACCAGGGGCATCTGGATGTTGAAATCCGCAATGGAGAAGG
>JAMCUV010000092.1 GCA_023379345.1 Thermoplasmatota archaeon | reverse complement strand
CAGGTAATTTAAATATATGGCGAAGCATTGTGGGTAGTTATCATTAAAGGGATATCATGACAGAAGAGGAATTATTGCTTTCGGAAGAGGAATACCAGAAATCCGGCATTCACATAGGAACACAGGTCAAGTCAAAGGATATGCAGGAGTACATCTTCAAGATCAGGAACGACGGCCTTTACATTCTTGACATCAAGAAGACCAACAGCAAGCTCATAGTTGCAGGAAAGATGCTGTCCAGGTTCAAGCCCTCTGAAATACTGGTTGTTGCCCAGAGGCAATACGCTTTCAAGCCAGTAACAAAGTTTTCAGAAGTGGTGGGGGCAGAATCCATAGTGGGCAGGTTCATACCGGGCACCCTGACCAACCCACAGCTGTCAAGTTACAGGGAAGCAAAGGTAATCATAATCACCGATCCCCTGGCAGACACACAGGTCATGAAGGAGGCAAAGAGGGTTGGAGTACCCATAGTGGCTCTCTGCGATGCAAACAATAAGACCGATTTCGTTGATCTCATAATACCCACAAACAACAAGGGAAGGAGGTCCCTGGCAGTGATATACTGGCTGCTGGCAAGGGAGATCCTGAAGAACCGTGGTACCATAAGGGATTACTCAGAGTTCAACTACACCATTGATGATTTCGAGTCCCAGATCTGATCGTCATTGAGAAAGGGGTCCCTGACCCTGATAATTTTTACATATGCAGTCTTGGAGCCGGATCTTCCGGCAAATACCATTTCTTTCCTGACACCCTGCGCAACCCTTACTGCCCTGCTTATTTTATACCATTCCTCAGTCTCCTCAAGCACATGCACAAGGAACTCTGCATGGGCATCAATGTTCACGCCATAGACCCTGAAATTTGCTCCGTACTTGAATCCTGTTCTCACGATGAAGCCCCTGGACACCAGGTCGCGGAAAACCGTCATGGTGAGGCTCTCATCACCAACTGCAGTTCCGGATAGAAGTGCAGATTCGTACTCGTTCAGGAGCCTTATGCTCCCAAGTGTTGTTCCCATCCACTCAGGTATGCCACTGTCCTCAGATGCCGGAGTACCTTGCAGATCAACTATGTTCCTGGGGCTGCCCAGCACAGTCCTGACACTACCTTCTGGTTCGAACAGTTTGGCAATGAACATTGTGATATCATGATCGTCGTCTATGGCTGCATAGATTGAATCATTGCCAGATACGAGCTGGGAAAACGTGATAGTGCGGTCCTCCCTGACAGTGACAACAGGCCCCCTGTACTCCTCACGGGGCGTTCTTCTGTAATACATGGAGTTGTTCTCAACCTTCACCAGGAAGCCCTTTGATTTGAGCAACTGAAAGAGGTAGAAGCGATCAGTGAACCCGGGGGGCTGATCAAACGCGCTGATGAGGGAAAGAAGGCTTCTCATGGAGGGGTTTTCTGCTGTGATTCTTCCCTTAATAACAAGATAGAGCGCTTCATACGGGTCAAGGTAGAGGATCCCGGAAATTATCCTGCCCACTCTGTACTTGCTCTGCAGATGAGATGGCCCCTTCCCCTCCTCTATGGAAAAGACAACTTTCTCGCATATTGCCCTATGCGGTCCGCTGCCTTTTTGCATAAACTCTCTCCACAAGGCTGTCGGTGATGCTGTTCAGCAGTTCCGGAATGCCTTCACCGGTCCGCGAGGATACCATCACATAGTCCACTTTTTCCTTCTTTCCAATCTTCTCAATATCCTCAGTCCAGATCTGGGCCTCGTACTTCATGTCTGATTTTGTCCCCACGAGCAAAATCTGAGGTTTCTTATCAAAAGTCTTGGAATATTTCACTATGTCATGGGCAAAGTCCAGTGATGCAGGGTTTGTGACGTCCACCAGCACAAGTATGATGTTTGATCCCGGAAGGAACCTTTCTGCCTCCGGCCCGTCAGATATTTCCTGGAGCAGCAGATCAGCTGATATCTTGGTGCCGTCCCTGTCAACAACAAGACGCTTCCTGGAAAGCAGCTTTGAAGCTGAACCAGGGCTGTCAGAATCGTATACCACCCGGGATATAAGGGCACTTTTGCCGGTGCCTTTGCCTCCGGCAACACTAACTTTCCAGGCGACACGATCCATGACCATCGGCAATTGATTAGGAGGATTTTCTTATAGTTTTTGCTGGTGAAATCTCGGTTCGTTGCAAATTGCCGCCGCAGTATAGAAAGTTACAAATACAGTATCCTCTGTTTCGATATTTCCATGGAAATATCCTGAATTTTCCTGAGCTTGACTGCTGAAAAGTCAGTATTATTAAGGCAATCTAGGTGACTCCGTGTTCACCGACGTTTTGACGCTATTCAACATTCGCTATTGATCACTGCTCTGGAGGAATGCCATACTGTTATGTCTCGATGTAATATTCTGTCAACCTTGTAAAATGTTGGCTCTGACAATGATTCGCACTGAATAGGTTTATTAACTTTTTGGACATACTTGGATGGTGACATTATGGAATTCAAGTTTTCAGATAACCTGAAGAATATGAAGCCTTCCGAGATAAGGGAACTCCTCAAATATGCGACCAACAAGAATCTCATATCATTTGGCGGGGGCATGCCCAATCCCGAAACGTTTCCAATGGCAGACCTCAAGACCATTATGGATGACGTGATGGATCAGTACGGGTCAATTGCGTTGCAGTACGGGAACACTGGCGGTCTCAACGAACTGCGAACAGAAATAGTGCGCCTTGTCAGGGAAACTGAAAACATAAAGAGTTCCGAATCGCAGGTCCTTGTTACAGCCGGATCACAGCAGGGACTCTATGAGTTGTCAAAGATACTTGTGAATCCAGGCGACTCCATAATTACAGAAGAGCCGACCTATGTTGGGGCCATATCGGCCTTTGACGCAAATGAGGCTGATATGCATTCCATTCCAATGGACGAGAATGGACTCAAGACAGAATTGGTTGAAGCCGAAATCAAGAAACTCATATCAAAGGGGAAGAAGCCCAAGTTCATCTACACAATACCAACATTCCAGAACCCTACCGGGGTAACCATGAGCCTGGACAGAAGGCGCCACCTCATCGAAATATCTCAGAAATACCAGGTTCCACTGGTTGAGGACAACCCGTACGGGGAGCTCAGGTATGATGGGGAAAGGATACCTGCTCTTAAGTCGCTTGACCCGGAGGTCATCTATCTGGGGACATTCTCCAAGATAATGTGTCCTGGACTCAGGATGGGCTTCACGGTGGCACCAGAATCTTTCATTTCGAGGGTGAACCTTCTGAAGCAGGCGCTTGATCTGTCGTCAAGCACTTTCAGCCAGTTTGTGGCGTGGCAGTACCTTGCCAGAGATGAGGTAAAGAAGCAGATCCCCAAGACAATCAAATTGTACAGGAGAAAGAGGGATACCATGTTCAAGGCACTTGAACAGTATTTTCCAGATGGATCAAGCTGGTCAAAGCCGCTTGGCGGAATGTTCCTCTGGGCCACAGTTGATTCCAGGATAAACACCACGGATATGCTGCAGGATGCCATACAGGACGGGGTGGCCTATGTCAGCGGAAACGCCTTCTCTCCTGCCAGGGCCCAGGCAAACAGCATGAGGCTGAACTTCACGTTCTCCGAAGACGAACAGATTTACGAGGGAATCAAGAGGCTCGCCTCTGTATTGGAGAAGAAAATGTCAGTGCTTCAGCCCCAGTAGGCTCATAACATCATGATCACTGTGATGGGGGGATCTTTCACAAGATTCCACAAAGGGCATATGCTGATGCTGGATGCTGCAATCAGGACAGGAAACCACCTCATTGTGGGTCTTGCATCAGATGATTTTCTTAAGAGGCACAAGGCGTACGATGCGCCCAGATATTCGGTCAGAAAGCGCGCTCTTGATAACTACATATCGCGCTTCACATCGGATTATGAAATATATCCTCTTGATTCGAGAAACGGGAACGCCGATGCTTCTGCTGAATACGATACCATTGTTGTATCAAGGGAAACCCGTGCCCAGGCTGAAGCAATTAATTCGTCACGGATCCAGAAAGGGCTCAAGCCACTGAGGATTGTGGAGGTACCCATTGCTCTGGCAGAAGATCTTTTTCCCATAAGTTCCAGCAGGATTGTGAAGGGAGAAATCAGGGCAAATGGTCGCAGGGTCACGCCAGTCCTCATAGGAATATCCACCGCCAACAGCCTCAAGGTCATGGCACTGGACAGGTATATCTCAAAGGTAATGAGAAATTATGAGATCTTTCGCAATCAGGAGTATGAACTGGAGACAGATCAGCCACTGGGCATGGACACCCAGATAAGTGCGATGAAGAGGGCCCAGGCCGCCCTTGGGTCACGGGACTATGGTGTTGGTGTTGAATCCGGTTTATATATGGATCATGTTACGGGAAACGTGATCGACATCCATTACTGTGTGGTCATAGACAGGTATTCTCGGGTAACAGTGGGTACGGGAAGCGGTTTCGCTGTCCCGCATAACATTGTCAGGGGAATCAGGGACGGGCTCACGGAATCTCAGGCTTTCGTGGAATCCTATGGCGGCACGGATCCCGGATCAACTTCCGGTATTGCAGGAATAATCTCGGGCAACAGGATCACAAGGCAGGAACTTGTTTATGAGGCCATCAGGAATGCATTCATCCCAAGAACCGGTGCTTCATTCTATGGCCTGGACGAAAAGATCCAGTGAATTTCGGTGCTCTCCATTATTCCCGCTATGCTTCCTGCGGGCCCTTAAAAGTGTTCCTGCACATCTACATAATGGTTAAGTATGGGGAAGCCATCAAAACAAGAGCATAATGGTTACTAAGGAGGAAATTCTGGAGCAACTGAAGCAGGTTTCAGATCCGGAAATAGGCATGGACGTGGTGAACCTTGGTCTCGTTTATGATGTGGAGATCAATGGTGACAGGGTCTACATTAAGATGACAATGACCGCTCCCACGTGCCCCGTCACACCATGGATACTTTCTGAAGCTCAGAGAATAGTGGAGAACATGGAGGGTGTTGAGGCTGCAGATGTTGAGCTTGTATGGGATCCGCCATGGAATCCTTCCATGATGACTGATGAGGCAAAGGAAGCCCTGAATATGACATAGGATTTCCCATAGTGGCGAGGCTTCACTGAGCATAGTTTTACCATTCGAAGGTTCGTATTTTTTATTCCCAGTAAGAATTGAAGTTTTGTCATGAAACGACGCACCTTTAAATACCCTTTTTATATAGTGAACGAAAGGGTTATTTATGAGCGAGAGAGAAAAGATTACAGTGGAAAACATCGTGGCTTCTACGTCACTGGCGGAACATCTTGATCTGAGCAGGATCGCACTTGCACTTGAGGGATCGGAATACGAACCTGAACAGTTTCCTGGCCTTATCTACCGTCTGCATGAACCAAAGACCGCTGTCCTCATATTCAGGAGTGGCAAGGTCAACTGCACAGGTGCAAAGAATCTTGCAAATGTGAAGCTCACAATCGACACAATAATCCAGAAGCTGAAAAAGGCCGGTATTGAAGTATATGACAACCCGGATATTGTTGTCCAGAACATAGTTGCCGTATATGATCTCGAGGCGGAACTCAACCTCACGGATATTGCCATGTCACTTGGGCTGGAGAACGTGGAGTATGAACCCGAGCAATTCCCTGGTCTTGTGTACAGGGTCGAGGAGCCCAAGGTGGTTCTCCTGCTTTTCGGATCCGGGAAGGTGGTCTGTACCGGTGCCAAGGAAGAAAGTGAGATTGAGCAGGCTGTCATAAAGGTGAAGAAGGAACTTCAGAAAGTCGGCCTGATCTGATCACCAGGTCATATTATCTTTCAGAATTTCCCTTATAAGGGATGTTGCATAAATCCCTCTGCCAAGGTTGAATTCCATTATTCCATCGCTATTAATGGAAAGATCTGACTGAAGGCAGGACACAACCCTTCTTTCTCCGGATGATGAAAATTCCGGATACCATCTGAGACGGAACATTCCGGGACTCACGCCCTCTTCTTCAAGTAAATTCTTTTCAAATTCACCCTGTGGCCCATCCGTCAGATGAGTATCAAATCCTATGAGTGGCGCGGAGGGCCTGAGCCTGTTCTGTTTCACCGCCTCCTCAAGGATCCCCCGGTTCATTGAGTTGACCCTGATCTCCTTCCTTGCGTCGCTGTTGAAGAGCCCATCAACGGGATAGAGAACATCACCTTCATTGACAGAGTTGATCCCAAGTTCCCTGATGCGCATGGATACGATCCTGTTGAAGAGGTAGGACTGGTATGCATGAACGAACATCATTCCCAGATTCTTGGGGAACGCAGCCAGTGACCCCCTGAGGGTCCCATGCTCCAGCATATAGCCAAGAAGTGTCCTCTCAAAGTTCAGGTGCATTGGGAATTCTTTCAGCGCCGATCTTGCATCCATGGTGGAGGCAAAATCTCTCCTGTAGTGTTCTGTGTCTATCTCAGGATCATATATGTATTCCAGGGCGGCCTCCTCGTCCTTTCCCTCAACAAGC
This sequence comes from Thermoplasmatota archaeon, assembly GCA_023379345.1. GTDB lineage: Archaea > Thermoplasmatota > Thermoplasmata > Thermoplasmatales > Thermoplasmataceae > UBA509. The sequence goes on along the minus strand of JAMCUV010000092.1, from coordinate 11,715 downwards.
AGTTTTCCAACCCTGTGGGTATTGGTCCTGATGCTGCCGAAACGTTGAAGCCCGAAATAATTTGGAAACCCTCCAGAGGCATTGAGTTCATCAACCACATCACCAAGAGAACCTATGTCATCACGATCCAGGTGAAGATTCACGGTGAACCTGTTGCCCATAAGATCGCCAAGGGCGAGCATCCGGTCTGTTCTGAACCAGTCCAGGATTTCACAGTCCGAAATGCTGATTGTGGATGGGTCAAAATTGTGGTTTATGCTGAAATACTGCGTGGTTACAGCGTGCTTATCCTTGGTTCCGCAATATGTTATGCGCTTGTGGCTGATGTGGAGTTCCCTGGCCAGGAAGATTATGAACCGGTTCGTATCCCATTCCCTGAGCTTTGCCCTGATGACAATGTATTTGCCGTTGTCTGATCTCCGGACTTCCTTTGGAATCTCCTCCACAAGAAAATCCTCCGGGGTTTGTTTGAAAACGCCCCTGAGCGGCTTTACGTCGGTTGCATAACTTTCCATGCCCACCGACAGTTCATGTTCAGGTGGGTTAAGCCGGGTAATGGCCTATCACTCTGTACAGGTTATCTCTTTCCACAGCTTCCATTCCTATCTGGTTTAGCCCGTTTATTATGGCATCCTTCCTGAGGTTGCCCACCTGCTTTCCAGTGGCAGGAATAACCTTCTCATCGTATATGGTGCCGCCCCAGTCATTTGCTCCGAAGAGTACGGACATCTGTCCCATCTGGATTCCATTTGTAAGCCATGAACTCTGAATGGTTGGGATGGAGTTATTCAGGACAATTCTGGATATTGCTATATTGCGAAGGACATCTGCGCCGCCGGCGCGGTACATCACTGCCCCAGACTTCTGAAGCTGGGTGTTGCCTGGTTCAAAGTTCCAGGGGGTGAAGCTCAAAAATCCGTTATATTTGCTCTGAAGATCAACCAGAGCAAGCAGGTGATCTGCTTTGTGGCGTGATTCCTCAACATGCCCAAACATCATTGTGGCGGAGCTGTGGACGCCAAGCTTGTGGGCCGTTTCCATCACTTCAAGCCACTGCTTTCCGCTTCCCTTTGGCCTGCCTAAAACTTTCCTGACTTCATCGTCAAATATTTCGGCACCTGCGCCAGGTATTGATTGCATGCCAGCCTCCACAAGCGATTTTATGATATCTGCCACACTTGTATGTTCCTTTCTGGCAATAAAGGATATCTCTGACGTGGATAGTCCATGAATCCCAAGGTCCGGATAAGCTTCATGAATTGAACGGAAGAGATCAGTATAGTATTCAAGAGGAAGGGCAGGATTCACCCCTCCCTGTATCAGCAGCTGTGTTATATGGAAGTTCCTGTAGTATGGCTCAATTTCTCTCAGGACCTGTTCCTTTGTGAGAAGGAAAGCATCAGATTCTGTGCCTGTTCTGTAGAATGCACAGAAATTGCACCTGACGTTGCATATGTTGGTGTAATTCAGTATCATGTTGGACACGAAAGAAACGGTATTTCCGGATTTCTCCTGTGCAAGGATTCTCGCAGCCTGGCCCAGTGAGTTGAGGTCCGCCTCATCATACATGAAAATAATATCGTCCCTGGTGGGTGTTTCGCCATTCTGTACGCTTCTCAGAATATCATCAACCTGGTCAGGCTGTTTCAGCATAGTCCTTTATTGATAATGACTATTAATCCTTTGGCAAATTGTTCTGGTTGCTGTTGGAATCGCGCCCTATGCGATTTCATAATGCCAGGGTGGAATAACTATGCCGGGTACACAAAATAACCGTAAAGTCAGGATTATGAGGCATGAGGCCTGAGCTGAACAACCCCAGGACAACCAGCTGACGCGACAATGGCTGTGCATCTGGTGAAGAGGAAGAAGATCAATACTAAATAGAGAGAAAATGAGCCAACTAGAAATGGTTAATTACAATCAGGTAATTTTGAACAATGGAAGGTTTTTCCCAGTATCCTCTGGATTACTGGACAGAGCAGATTAGGGCTGGTTATCCCCTTTCCTTCAAGGAAGGAGTTGCCATGGAGAAGGACTTGAATCTTTACCAGCTTATGAAACTGGCAAACAATCTCACGTCTGTGCAGGTTGGCAATGTGGTCTCATATGCCGTATCATATAATATAAACTATTCAAATTACTGTACCGCGAGCTGTCCCATATGCGCATTTTATGTTCCAATGAAAATGAAGGGCAAGACGGACAGGGGGTACGAGCTGTCACTTGATCAGATAAGGTCTGAGCTGGGCAAGGCAAAGGCCGCCGGTGCCACCGAAATCCACATAGTGGGTGGATTCAACAGTGATCTTCCAGTAGAATACTACGAGGAAGTTTTCAGAACAGTCAAGAGGGAAATTCCTGACATAACTCTCAAGGCGCTTACGATTCCTGAGATTGATTTCATAGCCCGCACAACCGGAAACAGCCTTACCGAGATACTGAGCAGATTCAGGGCTGCCGGGATGGATGCACATACCGGTGGTGGAGCGGAGATATTCGACGCAGAAGTAAGGAAACAGATCACAACACCACAGAAAATATCGGGCGAGAAATGGCTGGAGGATGCAAAGATAATACACAGCATGGGAATACCTGGCAATTCAACAATGACATACGGCCACGTGGAGAAGATCGAGCACATCATAGATCACATAATAAGGATCAGGGACAACCAGCGTGAAGTTCCGGGATTTCTCTCATTCATTCCATTGAAGTTCAGCCCTGACAACACGCCTCTCCAGAAAAGTGGAAGGGTCAAGATGCCAGCATCAGGAGAGACCGACCTGAAGGTGATAGCTCTTGCCAGGATACTTGCAGGGCAGGATATACCAAACATAAGCGTATACTGGGTTTCACTGGGCAAGGGAATTGCGCAGGTCGCACTCACGGGAGGCGGCAGTGATCTTGTTGGGACAGCATTCAGCGAGAAGATATTCGGGGCTACAGACCGGAAAGAGGGCACAAGCGTTGAGGAACTGAATGAACTTGTCAGGCAGATTGGAAGGATACCTGCCCAGAGAGACACATTCTACAGGATAAAAAATTATTTTTAGAAACCATACGTTTCAGGGATGCTGTTCTCCCGAGAGCCTGAGGAGAACACCATGAGCATGGGTCCATGCGGGCACGTTCTCAAGGGCCATGGCTATACCATGGTGATAACCAGCCGCAATGGCTGTACCGGCCACAACAGCACTTCCTGCTGTTAGCACAATTTTGGCTGCAAGTGCGTTCATCATAGAAAGATGAATTTTGATGACTTATAAAATATTCTGGTACAGATCTGCGGTCTTGTTCACTTGCTTTGCAAAATAATGTGAACTGTTACATTTTTGACACAGGGCACAATTACCATACGAGTAGAATGATTGGACTCATAAATTTCACACATAGCTGTCCGCTTCACAGGGCTTATCCAGAACCTGCTGAAATGATCCTGGATTCGCCCCGTGGAATAATCTCCTCCATCCTTGATGGGAGCATCGCATGTGGAATGGTGTCACTGGTTGAATATTTCAGCCACAGGGATGTTCTTGAACTTGAGAATTCTGCAGTCATTTCATCCAAGGGTCCGGTGATCTCAACGTTGCTTGTTTCTCGAGGCACCCTCCCCCACAATGGCATGGAGATCGCAGTCACACGGCATACCAGAACAACGGAGATGTACCTGAAATATATCCTGCGGAGTGAAGGCATTGAATATGAAGCAAAGGCAAGCAGCAGCACTGAGGCCAATGACCTTCTAAAGGAGGCAGAGTTTGCGCTTGTCATAGGAGATGAGGCACTGAGGGCATTCAGCAGTGGATTCAGGATTATATGGGACATAGGTTACGAATTCAACCGAATCAGTTCCCATGCCCCCGTATTTGCCGTGACCGTGAAGAGAAAGGGGGTGGACTGCTCCCGGGAGATATCGCATCTCAACACTGCCATGTTGCATGCCCATGAATTCAGGGATGAATGCGCGGTGGAATCAGCCAGGAAGCTTGGAATTTCCCATGCAATAATGAAGCGGTATTATTCCCTTGTAAGGTATGAGTTCACCACAGAAACCTCAAAGTCCATTGAATTTGCTTCGTCCATAGTCCATGAACTTTACGGGATTTAAACCAGGTCTGGACATGTTTAGGACTATTGATTGGAGATCTTATGGGCCCTGAACAGATTTATTTAGGCGTTTAGCCTTACGTCAACATGTTCACAGATAAGTTCCAGCAGATAAGGGAAGCCCTCACGTATGACGACGTCCTTCTCATTCCTTCCAGGACTGCAGTCGAGCCCAGGGAAGTAAATGTATCATCAAATTTTTCCAGGCACATAAAACTCAAGGTTCCCATTGTTAGCTCTCCCATGGATACAGTCACAGAAAGCGGAATGGCAATGGCCATGGCAAAGCAGGGGGCACTGGGTATAATTCACAGAAACATAACCATGAACCAGCAGATAGGCTTTGTCAGAAGAGTCAAAAGAGAGGAGACCATTGTAATAAGAAATGTACACACCGTATCCCCGGAAACAACCATAGATGATCTCAGGGATATAATGAGGACAAAGAACATCGGGGGACTCCCAGTGGTATCCGGGGAGAAGCTGGTGGGCATTGTGACCCGCAGGGACCTGGATTTCGCAGGAAAGGGGAGAAACACAGTTGAGGATATAATGATCAGGAAGGTCATATCTGCCAATGACAATATACCAATTGAGGAAGCGGTGGAGATCCTGCACAAGAACAGGATCGAGAAGCTGCCTCTGGTGGACAGGAATGGCAGGGTTGTGGGCCTCATAACCGCAAAGGACATAAGAAACAGGGAAAAATTCCCGGAAGCCAGCAGGGATGAAAACGGCCAGCTTCTTGTTGGTGCGGCTGTTGGCCCCTTTGATCTTGAAAGGGCCCAGGCGCTTGAAAAGGAGGGAGTGGATGCCATCGTTATTGATACCGCTCACGCCCACAACGAGAATGTACTGAACTCCATCAAGAAGATGAGGAAACTGGTATCCGTGGACATAGTGGCAGGGAATATCGCCACCGCAGAGGCTGCCGAAGACCTCATATCACTTGATGTGGACGGCCTGAGAGTTGGAATAGGGCCGGGATCCATATGCACCACCAGGATCATCGCCGGAATTGGCGTTCCACAGATCACTGCCATTTCAGATGTGGCTGAGATTGCGGCCAAGCATGGCGTCCCGGTTATTGCAGATGGTGGAATCCGCTTTTCAGGGGACATAGTGAAGGCCATAGCGGCAGGTGCCGATGCCGTAATGCTTGGGTCCATATTCGCCGGAACAGAGGAGAGTCCGGGTTCAGAGATGATAATGAACGGAAGGAAATACAAGGCTTACAGGGGGATGGGTTCACTGGGTGCCATACAGACAGGGATTTCTGATCGCTACGGAAAGATTGGATCAAACAAGTTTGTTGCAGAAGGTGTTGAGGGGGCAGTTCCATTCAAGGGAAGAGTTGATGAGGTTCTTTTCCAGCTCACGGGCGGAATGAAGTCAGGAATGGGGTATGTTGGGGCACGGGATATCGGCGAACTCAAGACAAAGTCAAGGTTTGTAAAGATAACATCCAGTGGTCTGAGGGAGAGCCATCCACATGACATAAGGATAGTCAGTGAACCTCCAAATTACCAGATTTATCAGGTTTAGATGGAACTAAACCCCCTTCCATCTGTTTATATTCCAGAATTCAATTAACTTAGGATGATGAAAAGACCAGTGGCTATTGCTGCACTGGCTGTGATTGCCGTGGCAATCCTCCTGGTGCCATCTGTGAACGCAACTTCCGTCACAGTCATGCTGAATCCGAAGAACGATAGTGCAACTGTAAATGCCTATTTCAATTCGACACTCACAGTAAATGTTTCAGATTCATCTGTTTTCCTGTCAACCCTGATGACTCATATATCAGGAATAATGGCGGGAAATTCTTCATATCATGGATATATTTCCGATCATTCATTGTCTTTCCTTGCGGTGAACACTTCCCTTCAGGAAAGGGACAATAAAGCTGTGCTGCAGAATCTATCATACAACTTAGTCAATACAGTATCGAACTCAACTACAGGCAAATATAAGGTAATGGTTATCCACACTTCTGCAGAACTGGCAATGAACATCAGCGGGATTTTTAACAATGACAGCGCAAACCTCTCATGGAGGTCATTCCAGGTCACAAGTGGTCTAAAGCTGGGGGGAAGTTACAGTGGTATCGTGAGTGTCAACAATAGCATTGTGAACGTATTCAACCTCTCTGCCTTCCAGGTCTCCCTGACAAAGTGGAACAGAACATACGATGCGGCAACAAATACAACGACCTTCAGTTACAATGCTGGAACAACTGGAAACTATTCATGGACGTTTGTTGGTGGAAGCGTAAATGTATCCTTGATTATTGACCCATCCTATACAATCTCAACTCCCGGATATGCCATAACATCATCAAACAACATTAATCTCACATCTCCCCCTAAGTCATCTTCAGTGGCTTACTACGTTATCGCCACAATACTGGTAATCGCTGCAGTTGTATCATTCTATTTTGCTAGGAGAAGGCTCTGATCCTTCTCACATTATTTATGACCTAATGTTCCGAAGCCAGAAGGATATCAGTTGATGGCGGATGCACGATGGGGATATACCCATAACATTCAGTAAAACACCTTCACGGAGTGCAGTTCAAGAACACTGTTGCTGATGCCGTCCTGTATGTCATTCATGAGGCGGAAAATCCTTGCGAAGTTGTCCTTGAATCTTTCCATCCTTTTTGGATTCCGCAATATGGCTGCCGGGTGGTACTGCGGGGCAAGTATATGCCCTGAAAGATACATGAAGCGCCCCTCAACCTCAGAAACCTTTCCCAGGTTTGATCCCAAAATCAGTGATACAGATTTAAGGGCAGTGTTACCCATTGGCACCATGATGCGGGGTCTCAGTGCAGTAATTTCTCTCTTCAGATAATCTGAACATTGCCTTATTTCTCCCATCTTCGGTGATTTTCCTATCATTGGTCTGCATCTCACAGAATTTGTTATGTACAGATCATGTGGGAGAATCCCGGCATATTCAAGTGCCCTGTTCAAAAGCTGCCCACTCCTGCCCACAAATGGTTTTCCAACCTCATCCTCCCTTGCTCCAGGCGCTTCACCAATTATCATTATGCGGGGTGAATCACTGCCAAAGCCGCAAACAGCATTCTTCCTGGAAAGGTAAAGATCACATTTCTTGCACATTGATATCTCAGAGCAAAGCTCACGTAGTTCCTGCATCTTCAGGACTTCATGGAGAGGAACCTATAAAACTCTTCAGCGCACAACTCTGATTGTGGCAGTCCAGAATCAGACCTCTTCACTGGTGGCCTCTGCTATTTTTTCATTGCGGGCTGATCTGCTTTTCCAGGAACTCAGGAATATTCCAACGCCAATGAGCGCAAAACCGCCATACGTGAACAGCGTGTTATTTTCCTTGAGTATGAAATAGCTGAAAACTATGGACATGGCTGGAACCGTGAAGAAAAATGCGGAAATCTCAGACACGGAATACTTTGTGTAAAGCCTCATGTAAATCCAGTAAGCCACCGATGTGCTGAGAGCCCCCATGTATATCATTATTATGAGGAACTGGGGCGTCAGCCTTGAAAAGTTCACCAGATGAAGCGGGAAAACCAATGCTGCAACAATTGGAAGGGCGTATAGAAACTGCAGGGAATTCACCGTCATGCTCCCCACCTCCAGGAGGTATTTTCGGAAGAAAATTGTCGCCAGTGACCAGCTGAGAGCAGCCAGAATGAGAAGCACAAGACCAAGTCCTGGTTTTATGAATAGCTGCTGAATGAAGATAAATATGAGCCCGGCAAAACCCACAGCTGTTCCGATGATCCTTGCCTTGGTGAGTTTCTCCCCCAGCAGCACTGCCGACAATGCGATGGTGATTACCGGATATGAATAAATCACGATTGATGAAAGTGCAGAACTCTCGGTGGATTCCCCAACAAACCAGAAGCCCATGAAAAATATCAGGTTGAGAAGGGAGAAAACCAGGATTTTCATGTTTGTGGCAAAGTCCCGTGGAATATGGATTCCCTTCCTGAAAATTATGAATGATGCTATGGCCGCAAAGAGAATTCGGAAAAACAGGAGTGACAATGATGACTGGTAAACAATGGCGAATTTCACAAGTGGGTAATTCAGGGCCCAGAATGAGGCCATTGCTATGAAAGTTCCAGCATCCTCTGCCTTGGACACGCTATGTGCATTAACTGCAATAATAAATCATTATTGTGCGCGTAGAGTAACAAGATGACACTAAAGGGTTAAGTAAACTAGGACTATTTGGCAACCATGCCGGATCAGCTTTTCAGCGACAGAGTCTCGATCCTGGAGTATTTCCACAAGCATGGAATTCTTGTCTCGCCGCAGGCGCTGAACATCATACTGGAAAGGAGCATGGGATCTCTCATACCAAGGCTCCTGTCCCAGGAGGTTGAATCAGCAGGATATATTGATGATAAAACCGTAAGAAAGCTGATTCGCGGTGAACAGAAAACAGAGAGGATGGATTATGAGGTCAATCTTCCGGATATAAGGGTGAACAGCAATGTAGAGGACTTCCGGAAGATGTTCGTGAGCAGGTATGAGAAACTGAGGAAAATCGTATCACTTTCAGGAACCATGCGCGGATCAATGGACATAAGGACGGCAAAGAAGACATACGGTGAGGTGAAAATTGTTGGTATGGTATCCTCAGTGGATGTCACCAGAAACGGCCACAAGCGAGTACTGCTTGAAGACATGGATGACAGCATCCAGGCCATTATCATGAAGGATAAGGGGCTGTCCAATGAACTCATCCTCCAGGACGAGGTCGTAGGCGTAATAGGATCTGTCAGCCGCGGTCCAGGCGAACCTGTCCTGTTTCCAAACGAAATTGTCAGGCCGGACATACCGTATCGCGTCATAGAGGATACCGGTAAGGAGCCGGTATATGTGGCATCTCTATCGGACATTCATGTGGGTTCAAAAACATTCAGGAAGGATGATTTCCGCAGGCTGCTGAACTGGATTAAATCTTCCAGCGATGAGGCCGCAAACCTAAAATATCTGATTCTCAGCGGTGATGTCGTGGATGGCATTGGGGTTTATCCAGGCCAGGAGGACGATCTGGAACTCATAAATCCTTCTGAACAGTATGGGCAACTTGGGGAATATTTGAGCGAGATCCCGGAGGACATACAGATATTTATCATGCCGGGGAATCACGACGTGGTCAGGCTTGCCGAGCCTCAGCCGTATTTTACCGGAAAGCTGAAGGAAATATTTCCGGATAACGCTGTCATGCTGCCAAACCCTTTCAACCTGAAGCTGGAGGGCAAGAACGTTCTGCTTTACCATGGAATGTCCCTCAATGACATGATTGAGCTTGTTCCCGGCGCCAATTATACGTCCATAGGAAAAGCCATAGAAGAAATGCTCAAGAGAAGGCATCTTGCCCCGAAATATGGTGGTAAGACGCCTCTCATCCCGTCCCCCAATGACTATCATGTTATTGAGGAAGTCCCGGATATTTTCATAACTGGCCATATACATTCCCACTATCTGGGGAACTACAGGGGAGTTAGGTATGTGAACTCGTCAACATGGCAGTCACAGACGGACTATCAGAAGATGATGAATTTCTCCCCAAACCCATCAATAATGACAATGTTTGATCTTCACTCAAGATCTACGGTAATAAAAAATTTTGAAAAACCATGACCAGGAAATCAGAAAGTTTTCTTGATTATCTCTTCAATTTCTTTCCTGAATGTGCCCACAAAATCCGACACTGCCTCATCCTTTATGGAACTGGGTGTGCTTAAGAGTCCTATTTCAGCCGTGACCTTGGCCATCCTTGCCATGGCATCGTATTCCTTGAATTTGCTCTCCATGAATTTTTCAAGTATGCTCATAATCTCGTTCTTGATCTCCTCATTCTGGTTTATTTTCCTCTTAAGATATTCCTTCACAAGGTCCTTGATAATCTCATGAAGGGCCTCAAAATAGAGGTCTTCCGAGGGCATTGCCTTGAAGAAGTTGCTCAGGTATCTCTCAATGTCTTCTGCCACAGATCATCAGTCAATCTTTGTAAATAAATTCTGCCATTCAGTATGTTTTACCGTGCGTCACAATTAATGAACAAATCCGGTTAAGGATTCAGGGCACAGAAAATACGCACTGGATGGTTAAAGATAAATAAAACCATTGGATATGGAAGAACTCACTGCCTTTCAATCTAGGTTCAGTGACTACTGGATTGCAGAAATTTCAGAGGTGTAACATTGAAGAGAAGTTCAAGAGACTGGAAAAAGCGCGGTAAAATGCGCTGGAAATGGAGAAAAAAGAGAATTCGAAGACTGAAGAGAGAACGAAAGGCAAACAGAGAGTAATGGGAGCATGGGGTAATCAGGCCATCCTAGCGGGCTCCAGTCAGGTTATGATTAACTATGGGTCACCTGAATTCATGATGAGTGACTGGAACTATGAACCAGGAAGAGACCCGTAGATCTGGGTTCGAATCCCAGTGCTCCCACTTGTTTTGAACGGCTCCCGCCGGAATTTGAACCTCAAGGATCAAATCCTCACCATCCCGAAAAAGTTTTTCCACAGCGGATTTTCCTTTTTCCGCTGCTTCTTTGGTCATGAGATTTTCATAGATTGTGGTGGTCTCAATGCGGGCATGTCCCAACAGGATTTGTACCAATCTCAGATGGTTGGTGTTCCTGTACAGGTAAGTTCCGTAGAAATGTCTGAATGAGTGCGGATGCAATTCAGGCAATCCGATTCTCATTCCTATCTTCTTCACCATTGAGCGGATATAATCATAGGTCTCCAGGATGTTGTCTCTAGTCAACATATTAGAATTTGAAACCCAAAATCTTGCGAAAACAGCTTTTTTATATTCAGCGGAACATGTGAAACACAGGTTTTGGTCTTAATCCGGCGAATTTGCTGAAAATGAGCAGGCACGTACATTTTTTTCTCAATATAAAATCTGGTTTTTCCACTGTTCCGTGGCTTTTGTCCCCAATGAAAAACCCGCTTCATTCGTTGGTGTATATTACATAATTCCATGATTTCTTTGTACCTAGGCAGCAAGGAACATTTGTATCACGTGGGTTTCATCATCTCCACTAATAGTTTACGCAATTGAGCATTTTGGATGCATATAAAGGCTCCATATCGCGTGGCATACTTTTATCAAAAATAAGTAAAGCCAGATTGATTGGCTTTAGATCAAATGGACTTGAAAAGGTTTATTGCCCCTGGCCCAAAGAGAACCCGGGTTTCCCATCAAACGTGAAAAGACCCTCAGTTTTAACGGGAGGATACCCCGACCTGACCAGTCGGGTTAACAGCGCAAGTACGTCCTCATCAGATACTGTCTTTGCTGTTCCCGAGGATTGGAACCTGCAGCGCCAGTGATCAACGCAAAAAGTCTCGGGCATTCCGCCTGGATATACTTTGGTTCCCCTGTTTGTGATCATTGTTAGTGAGAACTCAGGTCCTGCCACATTCTCAAGGGTCTTCCCAAGTGCTTCCGGATTTCCCTGCCAGTCGAGAAACACGTCAACGCCAACAAGTTTCTTATCTGGTTTTTTCCGGGGTGCAAGCGTAATCTGAATAGGTGGAAGCTTATCCGGGTAGCTGACTGGCTTCAACTTTTCAGGTTTCT
>JAMCUV010000091.1 GCA_023379345.1 Thermoplasmatota archaeon | reverse complement strand
AACACCAGGCTCATGAGGACTTCGTCAAGGATCACAAAGACCGAGGTGAAAACCATGAGGAATCTTCTTGAAGCATCCTGATCCTCAAGGAATATATCGCGCATGAACAGGGCCAGGAACGGAATGATCTCCACAGCCATGGCAACCAGCGCCACCTCAACAGCACCTATTTCAGAGAGAATGCCGGGAAACGCAAGATAGACGAAGGGACCTACAAGCATTCCGTTCATCATTGCAAGGATAAGGTAAACCACCAGTTTCCGAAATGGATTGTCCGCCCTGCTTGCTGCATATATTGCATATGCCATTGCAACAGCCATGGCAGCCATGGCCGCCCACAGCAGGTAAATCAGGAACACTTGCATATACTTCCCAGCCGGGAATGTGATTCTATCTTTGGATTAAGCCTTAGTGTCACTCTTACGGGATTTTTCTGAGGCCATGCATGGATTTCCTGTGCCCAGCTGCCAATAAAATGGCATCACCGGCTGGAAACCGGCACCCTGATGCCACCTGGGTGACGTCTATCCAGCAAAAATTGCCATGCCAGCAAAGATTAATTAATTTTAATTCTCTACCTTCTGATGCATTACGTAGTAATTACTGGAGGCGTGATTTCAGGCCTTGGAAAGGGAACAATAACGTCCAGCCTTGGCCACCTGCTAAAGTCCCACGGTCTCAGTGTCACGGCGCTGAAGATTGACCCGTACCTCAATTATGATGCCGGAACAATGAATCCGTACCAGCATGGCGAGGTTTTTGTCCTTGATGACGGCAGTGAGGTTGATCTTGATCTGGGGAATTATGAGAGATTCATTGGGTCCGATCTTGCTGGAGACAACAACATAACAACAGGGAAAGTCTACAAGGAAGTCATTGAGAAGGAGAGAAGGGGCGAATACCTGGGAAGCACCGTCCAGATAATCCCTCATATCACCAACGAAATAAAGAGGCGCATAAGGGTGGTTGCCTCAAAGGGTGCCTTCGACGTTGTGCTGATTGAGGTCGGAGGAACTGTTGGTGACATAGAATCCATGCCATTCCTCGAGGCATTGAGACAGCTGAACCGTGAGGAGCCGCCAGGTTCTGTCATATTCGGCCACGTGACTCTTGTGCCTGAAATCGGGGCCATGAATGAGCAGAAGACCAAGCCAACACAGCACAGTGTCAAGGCACTCAGGGAAATAGGTATCCAGCCGGATATACTCTTCTGCCGCTCCAAGGATCCCCTGAGCCTTGAGACACGCAAGAGAATTGCGCTCTTCACCGATGTGCCCCTTGACGGCATAGCCAGCATCAGCGACGCCCCAAATGCCTATCTTGTTCCAGATCTCATGGAGAAGCAGGGAATTGTGGACTTCATCATTGGCCGCTTCAAGCTGGGATGCAAGGAATACAATGACGACTGGGGAGACTACAAGGAGAACCTGAAGCATCCAAAGGAGAGGGTGAAGATTGCCCTGGTGGGCAAATACACGGAGCTTCAGGACGCATACATGAGCCACAAGGAGGCTTTTCTCCATGTAACCGGGAATACCGGCATAGCTGTGGATATCAAGTGGATCAACTCAGATGATCTGAAGGCCAGCACGGACAGGCTGGACGACGTGCATGGCATACTTGTTCCGGGCGGGTTCGGCTACAGGGGCATAGAGGGAAAGATAGCAGCTGCCAGATACGCAAGGGAACACAACATACCATTCCTTGGCATATGCCTGGGATTCCAGGTTGCCGTCATTGAGTTCGCCAGGAATGTACTAGGCTTCCAGGATGCGAACAGCACGGAATTTGACAGCAAAACGCAGCATCCCGTGATCGATCTTCTTCCGGAACAGAACGGGGTGAAGGACATGGGCGGCACCATGAGGCTGGGGTCCAAGAAAGTACTTGTGAAGCCAGATACACTTGCATTCAACATATACCAGAAGGAGGAAATTTATGAGAGGCACAGGCACCGGTACGAGGTGAACCCGTCATACATTGATCAGTTTGCCAGAGCCGGCCTCATTTTCTCTGGAACTGATGATGAGGGAATAAGGATGGAAATTGCGGAATTCAGGGACAGTGAGAACATGATCGCGTCCCAGTACCACAGTGAGTTCAAGTCCCGCCCCCTGAACCCCTCAAAGATCCACCAGCATCTTGTTCTCAGGGCACTGCAGCACATGCAGGAAGCCATGGAGGCAACGGCTTGATATCCATCCAGTCAATGCTTCTTGAAAAGGTGAATGAAAAGCTGCAGAATTCCGAAAAAACACGCAAAAGAATGTCGGCGACCAGGAAGGTTCTCAGGTGGGATGCTGGTGAAACAAGCACAACCTTCCTCATTGAGAACGGCCAGGTTGCCATAGCCAGCAACGATCTGAAACCTGACATAGTGATCACTGCATCTACCGATGATGTTCTTGGCATAATGCGGAAAAAGCTTGATCCCATGGAAGCATACTCTTCGGGAAAGCTGAAGATCAAGGCTTCACTGCTGGACAAGCTTCTCATGGCGGAGCTTCTGAAATGATAAAAGCTGGGGACATTGAATCATACCGCCAGTTTCTCTGGACTGCCGTAAGGCAGGAATACGACATGGCCCTTGAGGCAAGGAAGCTGGGCAGGGACGTGACTGACCGTGTGGAGATACCCCTGGCTTCCGATATGGCTGACAGGATAGAGGAACTCATTGACATAAGGGGAATAGCTGGCGAGATAAGGGAACTGTCAAAGACGAGGACCCGGGAGGAAATATCCATCGACATTGCAAGGCGGGTGGCAAAGATGTACGAGCCCCAGGGGAAGGTTATGGCTGTGGACAAAGCTGTCAGGGTTGGCCTTGCAATCCTCACTGAGGGCATACTTGTGGCCCCCCTTGAAGGCATAGCCGATGTTACCATAGACAAGAACCACGATGGCACGGACTATGTTTCCGTTGTATATTCCGGCCCCATCAGGGGAGCGGGTGGAACTGCCCAGGCCCTCAGCGTCCTGATTGCGGATGTTGTGAGGAGGGACCTGGGAATCGGGGCATTCCATGCAACAGACGATGAAATAGAACGTTACATTGAGGAGATACAGGCTTACAACAGGATCAAGCACCTCCAGTATCTCCCGACCCCCGATGAGATAAAGCAGGTGATCCTGAATTCTCCGGTATGCATCGACGGAGAGGGGAGCGAGGAGGAAGAGGTTTCCGGGCACAGGGA
>JAMCUV010000090.1 GCA_023379345.1 Thermoplasmatota archaeon | reverse complement strand
CCGGTTAAGGTGGTTACTTGGAACAACGATTGAGGTTAGGGACCTCGAATTCACTTATGATAACGGGTTTAAGGTTTTCACGGACATCAACCTTGTCGCTGAATCCGGTAAGTTTGTAGCCCTTGTCGGTCCATCCGGGGTCGGGAAATCCACACTTCTCAGGCTTATTGGCGGTTTCCTGAAACCAAGTTCAGGGGAAGTCAGGCTGCAGGGAAAGAGGATATTGCGACCTACTCCTCAGGCGGTTCTGGTCCATCAGTCAATCGTCACATTTCCCTGGATGACAGCTATTGAGAACGTGATGCTTGCTCTAAAGCCAAGAAGGCTCCCGAGAGATGAGGCAAGGGATATGGCTCTTGTGGCCCTTGAAACTGTTGGTCTGCAAGGTTTCGAGGATCTTTACCCCAAGGAAATGAGTGGGGGTATGCGCCAGAGAGTGGCAGTGGCAAGAGCCCTTGTTGCAGATCCCCAGGTCCTGCTCATGGATGAGCCATTCGCGCATCTTGATGAACTTACGGCAGAGGGCCTGAGGCAGGATATTTACAATATCCTGTTCAATGAAAGTACTCCTCTTAAGAGTGTTGTGATGGTTTCGCACAATCTCACTGAAGTGATGGAACTTGCAGATGTTATTTACGTCATCAACGGATCGCCTGCCACTGTTGTGGCCAGGGTGGATGTAACACTGGCACGCCCCCGTAATCCACGGGATCCTGAATTTGACAAATATCTGGACAGGTTGTATAATTACCTTACACCCAGGGGGAGGAACAAATGATTCCACTCCTTCTCATGTTTCTGGCGGTGCTTGCCACTGCAGGAAGAGTTCTTGGGCTCATGCTGGCTTCTATTGTTGTGGGCTGGTTTCTCGCATATCAGGCAGTCAAGAGCAAGGCATTCGAGAATGTCTTTATTGCAGCAATTGAAGTCTTTGAATCTGTGCCGGTGATTTCCTTCTTTCCAATAGTGCTGGCGCTGTTTGTGCTGGGAGTTGGTGGCCCCATTGGAGTTGAGCTTGCAGCCGATTTCCTGGTATTCACTGCAGTTGTATGGAATATATGGATGGGCGAATATCAGGCTTTCAAGACAGTTCCCAGGGAAATGCTTGAAGTTTCTCAGAACTTCAAGTTCGGTCTTCTGGATAGATTAAGATATATATACATTCCATTTTCTGTGCCGAGAATATCTGCAAATCTTTTTCCAAGCGTTTCTGACGGGTTCTTTTACATTACGGTTAGCGAAGTATTTGCCGTTGGCATTCATACATACAGGACATTTGGGGTGGGTACGCTACTTGACAGCTACATTGCCAGGGACCTTTGGACTTACGTGGTGGAGACCTTCATCGTCCTGGGAATAGTTATCGCCATAGTGATAATCGGACTCCGTGAATTCAGTAAAAGAGCTGTGGCAAAATACACACTTGATACGGATATGCCAATAGTCAGGCGTGGAAGGCTTAACGTTCGCGAATCCTTAAGGTTCACAGCCATGGCTTCCGTGAATCCTCTCAACAGGCTGGCAAAGTATAACGTGGACCGGAGAAGGAGAAGGGGCACAGAACAGGATAAATATTATGAGGCACCTCGTCAGAAGAACTACGGCTACGCATGGGCCGGAATTGGCGTTTTGATTCTGGCTCTTCTGCTGTACGGCGCATATCACATTATCGCATCCGTATCTGTGGCAGAATGGGGGACACTATTCAGGATGACGCCGAACCTCCTGCTTGGTCTTCTTTATGACTACGCCAGAGTGGCTATAATAACCCTGGTAGCTTTCGTGTTCTCAATATTCGTTGGATATTATTTTGCAATGAACGCCAGGGCAGAATCAGTAGGCGTTCCTGTAATCCAGGGATTCAGCGCATACCCGGTTCCCACATATTTTCCATTCGTATTCCTTGCGGCTGTACCATTCCTGAACAGTATCTTCGGACAGTACACAAGCGAGGTCTTTGTTTTATTCCTGGGTTTCATAAGCACATTCTACTACGTGTTCTACAGCTTCTGGATGGGCGTCAAGGCAATGCCTTCCGAGTATCTGGAAATCATGGATAACCTTAATCTGGGCTTCTTCCAGAAAATGCGCATGATTATCATGCCGTCCACATTCCCGTACCTTATCAGCGGTATTTCGTCAACCATCAACAGTGCCTGGGGCGGTCTTATGATAGGCGAATTCTGGCCGGATATAGCTGGGGGGAGAAGTCTTGAGGTGACTCATGGCTTGATGAAGACAATAGATGTTGCGACAAACAACGGAAATCTTGCTGTTGCGGCATGGGCTTCCCTCATATTTGGTATCGTGGTGGCCATCTATTCTCTGGCATTCACAAGAAGGATGATGGACCTGGCAAGAAAGAAGTACGTTGCTGAGGAAGGGATTTACTCCGCCTGATTTGATCTTTCAGCTGACTGTGTGCTTCATTGACCGATCTGGACAACAAAATCCTCATCGTCTTTCTTTATTAGTCCAGAGTAGAGTCCCCACTCTATGAGTATTATTTCCAGGTCTCTCTTGCCCGATGGATTGTTATAGGTCTGTATGCCCTCCTTCTTCAGTTCATCATACAACTCCTCAATCTCAAACTTGCCAAGTTTCAGGGCAGTCTTGAAGGGCTCAACACCGGCAATTGACTGCCTGAGTATCTCCTTTCTTTTCTTGAGGCTCGAAGCTATGTATTCTTTGCCTTTCTGCGTCACAGAAATGTCACCTTCGGTTGCGTCCACAAAGCCCAAAGTGGAGGCAGTATACACTATGGGCATAAGATCATCAAGGTCTACCTCCATTTCCTTTTCCAGTTCAAAAAGGTCTGTCTTTTCCTTGAAAATGAAGCTCAACACATAGAGTATTCCCACTAAATCGGCAATTCTCGCGTCTGGTTCTATGCTCTCCATTGTTGTTATAACGAATGGTGATGTATTTAATTACTTTTTGTGGACATCACTTCTATTGGCGAATGAACAATTTGTAAAGTTTGTAAACAGTTCACTTTTTATTTCAGATTGAATTCACCGTTGAAAGGCAAGTAATAATGAGGGACAGAAAGGATCTCATACTGGTCAGTGTGCTGGTGGGGACGCTGATGTCGGCAATCGATACCACAATCGTGATACTTGCACTTCCAACCATCACTGTGGATCTACATGCCTCCCTTGTATCCACAATCTGGGTTATACTAATCTATCTGCTCCTTCTTGCCGCATTCACAACACAGCTTGGCAGGCTTGGCGATATTTTCGGCAGAGGCAGGATGTTCAATTCCGGTTTTCTCGTTTTCATAGTTGGTTCGGCTGCATCGGGGGCTTCCCCAACAATTGATATACTGATCATTTCCAGGGGCATCCAGGCCTTCGGTGCTGCACTGATGCAGGCCAACAGCAGTGCCATAGTTGCTGATAATTTCGCACCGAGTGAACGGGGACGGGCATTTGGCATCACAACAATGGGATGGAATATAGGCGGAACCCTTGGTATAGTTCTTGGCGGCATTATCACAACATTCATCGGATGGAGATACATTTTCTACATCAATGTGCCCATAGGACTCATTGGATTTGTCCTGGCCGTTCGCTATGTGAGGGACAACAACAAGGCACCATCAAAAATCGATGTTCCTGGCATGGCCCTCCTGCTTTCCATTCTCTCCCTCATATCCTATGGTGCCACTGACATCGCAGGCCACGGAGTGGATTCTTTCAATACCGCCCTGGTTGTGGCCGGACTGGCGCTGATTGCACCATTCATATATATTGAGAGGATTGTGAAATTCCCGGTCATTGAAATCAAGGCTTTCCGGGAACCGAGATTAACGTTTTCCCTTTTTGCTGCCCTTCTTCAGGCACTGGGCTATCTTTCGGTTATTTTCATACTCATAATGTACCTTCAGGGCATCAGGGGTTTCACTCCGCTGACGGCATCCCTGTTGCTTGTCCCCGGATATGTGGTTGCAAGCCTCCTTGCCCCCAGGATGGGCAGGCTTTCCGATCACATTGGCGCAGGGCTTGTGGCCGGTATCGGGATCTTCCTCATGGCGGCAGGGGTTCTCATCTACTTCACCTTAAAGGTTAACAGCAGCCTGTATCTTGTTGTGCTGGCATCCATTGTTTCGGGCATCGGAGGTGCGCTATTCTGGCCATCCAACAATAGCGCTGTCATGTCAAGTGCTCCCCGCCGCCTGTATGGTTCTGTTTCCGGGCTGCTCAGGACCCTGTCCAGCATTGGAACGCTGATGAGCTATGTGATCACAATATCCGTGGCATCACTGGCAATTCCAAGGTACGTGGCATTCCAGGTCTTTCTCGGCACAAACAGGCAGCTTACCGGAGGTGTTTCAGCAAAATTCCTTGGTGGGTTGCATGCTGCGCTTCTCATCAGCCTTGTACTTCTCATATTTGCCGGAATCCTGTCTATTATGAAGTCCGGGAGGAAGAAAGGCGAGACATTTGATCCGGAGAAAGGCGAATTCAAGAAAAAAATTGAAAAATCCCCGCAGGGCGAGGATTAAAATTGCCAGATTCAGATTTCAGAGAAGCTTCTGTGCTTCAAAGATTTCATACTTTGTTGGCGGGTTCACCTGTGCAACGAGGCCTTTCAGGTCATTGAGGCTTGGGGCTTCCCAGTTGCATATGGCCATCCTCTCTGAACCTATTACATTTATTGACTTGAGGGAGAATCCCTGTGGCAGTTTTCCGTTCTTTGCCATGTCAACTATGCTTCCCACTACCTTGAAGGCTGCTTCCTGATTCTTTTCTTTCCATCTGTGCTCAACAATAAGATTAACCATCTTTTGTCACCAACTTATGATGGCAGGGCAAAATATATATTTATAACCGGTCTGGACCGGTTATGGAGGAAATCGATCTTAAGCTGGTGAATGACCTGCCTTTCTGCAGGGTCTCAAAGCAATTTCCAGATGCCACCATGCTGCGCTGGTGCAACTCTGCCGTGGATTATCTTGAGTTTTATGCAGGTAATGCCACCCTTGACAGAATTGCTGAGGCATTGCCAGAGCTTGTTTCGTCACTGAAGAGCAGGATAATATTCCAGTCAAGGAAGGAGAACAGGATTTCTGTCATGGTTGCGTGCAGGTGTACCCGCCAGAATTCCACCATAAGGATGGCGGAGTTCGACAGCTGCCTGTGGAAAGCGCCGGTGCAGTATGAGAACGGGGAGGAAAACCTTTCCGTGGTTTCGCTTGAGGCAGATAATTTCAGGCAGCTTTTTGATGATCTAAATGCAGTGGGTACTGTGGACATTGAAAGAAAGCAGCAGATAGATCCCGAATCACTCAGGGACATATACACAATATCAATGTCACAGCTTTTCAATCCGCTGACAGGAAAGCAGATGGAATATCTGCTGAACGCAATAACTGCAGGATATTTCTCAATTCCCAGAAAAATTGACCTCGAGGAACTGGCCACCCACATGGGAATATCCAAATCTACGCTTCAGGAACACGTAAGCAAGGCAACTACAAAGGTGATGTCATTTCTTGAGCCCTATCTGAGGCTTTACCTTGGAATGTCCGCCGGAAAGGATGAATGAAAATCCGGATCAACAGGTCATGGCTCAATCCTCTTCTGGAACACTGAAGCGTAATCAAAATCCCTGTCAAGCAGGCCCTCAAGGTAGTCCGGAATCCTGCCATGAACTTCCATGCAGGTGAATCCTTCTCCGGACAGTGTTATATGCTCATCCGGGACAATTATCTGGTAGTCATGCCCGCTGACCGTTATGGCAATTCCGTCTCTCCCGTATCTTATGTATCTTGCTGGAACTGAATCCACATAACTGTACCTGATGAAAACCCAGCCCAGATTAAGGTATTGGGCCCACACTCCCGGCGAAATCAATTCACTCGTGATACTTTCACCCGCGGGTATCCCGCCGAAAAATGCGAATCTGGAAACAGCGGAAAAACCAAGCTTCGAGGCTAGTCCGGATGATTTCATATTTCCATCGTGGATCAGCATTCTTACATATTTTTTCCCGGTGCTCCTGGCGGATTCGATTGCCGCAATGGTGAGTTCGCTTCCGATTGACATCCTACGGAAGTCAGGGTCTACTCTGAGTCCGCTGAGCCATGCAGAATTATCAGGCAGGTACTCCAGCTTCAGGAAACCCCTGATGTCCATTTCGTCTTTCCAGACCAAGACCTGTCCACTTTCCAGATATGATGGGCCAATCCTGTTGATGTAATCCTCGTATCCGGATCTTCCTGAAATTTCACTGATCTTTGGCCAGTCTGCACTGGTTGCCAGTTCTATTGTATGCATTGACCAATGTATATGAAGGTGATGGACATATAAATTTGTGAATATGCTGGGGCTCTGCCATATATGCGGGAAACCTGCTGCATTTATATGCAGGATCTGTCATGAGCCGGTTTGCGCGGATCACATCACATCTTCAGGAATTTGCATTGCATGCCAGGAGAAACGTGGCGGACTGACATTTCCTCTCAAATAGTCTGGTTCCCAACGGTGCGGAATGTGGATAATGCAGCAATAATCAGATTTTCACGCGGTATGATCTCAGCCAGTCAATGTCGCTCTGGTAGATGTCCCGTATGTCGTCCAGTCCGAAATAGATCATTGCAAGCCTTTCAAGCCCAAGCCCCCAGGCAATGACAGGATGTTTCAGGCCAAGAGGTTCAGTGACTTCAGGTCTGAACACCCCGGATCCTCCAAGCTCCATCTCCTTTCCATTGATGGTCACGATTACATCCATGCTTGGCTCAGTGTACGGGTAGTAAGATGGAATAAACCTAAGCTGGGTGAAACCAAGTCTCCTGTAGAACTCCTTCATGAGCCATTTCAGCGAGGCAAGGCTGGCATCCTTTCCATAGTATGCGCCCTCTATCTGGTGAAGCTCAGCCAGATGTTTCCAGTCCACACTTTCATGGCGGAATACCTTTTCAACGGAAAATACGGCCTGAGGTGCCTGCTTATGTTCATAGAGATAACGGATTGTGCTCACAGTGGTGTGGGTTCTGAGAAGCAGTTCAGCGGCCTTCTCGCTGGACCACCTGTAGCCCCATCCGGTGTACCCCTTTATGCCTTTCTCATGCACCTTCCTGAAGATTTCCAGAACCTCAGGATGTTCCATTTCCAGATCAGTGCTTGAATCTATGTAGAACGTATCCTGCATATCCCTTGCGGGATGATCCTGTGGTATGAAGAGGGCATCCATGTTCCATGCGGCGTGTTCGATGTAATGTCCCGACATCTCAGTGAATCCCAGCTCAAGAAATATGTCTCTGACCATTCTGCTGAGGTATGATATGGGATGGATACCCGCACCAAGAATCCGCTCAACCCTTGAGTTCATGTCATATCTCTGGAATGGGGTAGATTTCCATGATCCGGACTGTATTAAGTCCGGGGTAAGTGTGCCGATGCTCTCCTGGTTTCCGGAACTTGCCTCAAGAACCCTCATACCGGCTGGATTTATCCTGACAATTCGGATTGTCCTCTTCC
>JAMCUV010000089.1 GCA_023379345.1 Thermoplasmatota archaeon | reverse complement strand
TTACAAAGAATTTCGAATTTCAGATTCAGGTTTAATCATGTATCTCAACTTTACGCTTCCGGGGGATGAACTGGACAGGAGGATGGGTGGAGGCCTTTACGTGGGCCAGATAATTACCATAGAGGGGGGCAGCGGGGAAGGCAAGACACTTCTGTGTCTCAGGCTGGCCTACGGCATGCTGAAGCATAATGCTTCCATTGCATACATATCCTCCCAGTTTCCCATAAGGGAGTTCATCTCGGAGGCTGAATCCCTTGGATATCCCATGTTCAATGAGATACTTGCAGACCAGATATCCTTCATAACATCAGTCTTCCTTTTACGCAGGGGAAGGAGAGCTAAGCTGGAAGAACTCCTCAGCCTTGATGAACTGAAGGCAAAGCAGGTCCTCATAATCGATTCTCTGCAGTCCGGAATGTTCAAGGATTTCAACATAATCGAGTACTTTACACATCTCAGGAAGTTTTCCGAGGGACGCATCGTCATTGTGACAATAAACCCATCCGACATTGATCCTGCAAGCCTGGTGAAGATAAGGGAACTGTCCACCACAGTCATCAGCCTTCACTCCAGGGACCTGGCCGGCGAGAGGAAGCACGTCATCGACCTGATGAAATTCCCCATGGCTCTGAAGTCCTTTCAGCAGGCCATACCATTCAGGATAGAACCTGGGAGGGGACTGATAGTTGAAATATCCAGTGTATCGTGAGGTGAAAAGATGGTAGAATATGTGACATCAGACAATCTTCAGACTGCCGTGGAAAGGAATCCGCATCTTGCTGAATACCTTAACAATTACAGGATAAGTGCCCAGAGGACCCCCACCTTTGTCCCTGTGCCCGACAATTCATTGAGAGATGTAACGGCACTGGATATCATTTATCCGGTTGGAGACCCTATTTTCATACATGTGTACATGGACAATGGGGCCAGGATATACAAGCCCATAGAGCCTGACCTGACCTTAGAGGAACAGCAGTTCATGGACGATGTCCTTATGATCATACTGAACTTTGCTGCAAATTATCCACCACCGGAATCCGAGGAAGTCCTGGAAAAAAATCTCGAGGACATATACAACAGGATAACATCCATTGGAAGTTCCAACAAAGTTAAGGGAATGAGCGCCACGGTCAGGCCTGAACTAAAGGAAAAACTTCTCTACAACATCAAGAAGGATGTGGTTGGCCTTGGCCCGCTGGAACCTCTCATCAGGGATACTCACATCGAAGATATCAGCGGAATTGGGGCCAATGACATATTCATAGTGCACAAGATATTCGGTTCCATAAAGGCACGAATAACATTCGGCGACAATGATCGCCTGGCCATATACAGCAAGAGACTCAGCGAGAGGGTGGGAAGGCCGGTATCTGACAAGGTGCCCATAGTTGATGCGACTCTCCCGGACGGTTCCAGGCTTTCCATAGTTTACAGCAGTGATGTATCGGCCAGGGGGCCGAGCTTCACCATAAGGAAATTTGCAGATATCCCAATCAGTATTGTCCAGCTGGTGAAATATAACACCATGTCAGCAGAGGAAGCAGCATACCTGTGGCTGGCTCTTGAATACGGCCAGAGTGTCTTCGTCTGCGGGGAGACTGCAAGTGGCAAGACAACGGTTGTGAATGCGATGATACCTTTCATCAGGCCAGATTCCAAGATATTCAGTGCAGAGGATACTCCTGAAATAAGGGCCCCACAGGATGCCTGGCAGCAACTGGTAACCAGGGAGAGAGGCGCTGAGGACAGCCGTGTAACTCTGTTCGATCTTCTGAAAACGGCACTCAGATCCAGGCCCAATTACATAATTGTGGGAGAAATAAGGGGTGCTGAAGGGTCCATGGCCTTCCAGGCAATGCAGACTGGACATCCTGTCATATCTACGTTCCATGCAGCGTCCGTGAGAAAGATGATACAGAGGTTCACGGGAACCCCAATCAACATACCTGTGACTTTCATGGATAACCTCAATATTGCCCTGATACAGCAGGCAGTTTACGTAAAGGGGAAATTCCTGAGAAGAACAACCAGCATCAATGAGATTGAGGGCTATTATGAGGAACTGGGTGGTGTTTCCACCAAGCAGGTGTTCCAGTGGGATGCCACCACTGATCAGCATGTGTTCAGGGGTCTCAACAACAGCTACATACTTGAGAAGAGGATTGCGGCAACCGCAGGAATGGCTGACCCCAAGGTGATCTATGACGAGCTCTTCAAGAGGGCAAAAATTATAGAGTACATGCTGCGGAACAACATAACATCGTACTACAAGGTGTTTGATCTCATCAAGACCTTCTACCTCAAGGGCCCAAACGCAATACCAATGTACGGGTGAGTGAAATGGTAACGTTCAGAAATTCTAAGCTGCTTGCAGGTATCGAGTTCAAGAAGAGCGATACTGCGGTTATTGTTGCCGGAACCCTGGTAACTGCCGCCGGATTCATGCTTTACAACATCTTTGTCAGCATATACTTCATGATATTTGCAGCCGTTGGCGCCAGCCTGATGTTTTTCACCATACTGCGCCCAATAATTCAACGGGATTCCGCCAAGGCAGATATAAATTCCAACATACCGTATTTCATGACGGCATTCGCCACTCTGGCTGTAAGTTCGGCCAACCGTATAGACCTGCTTGAGATAATTTCCAGGAAAGAAAAGCTTGGAAGGATACGGTTTGAAATAGCAAGGCTTGTGAATCTTGTCAAGAACTGGAAAAGGGGGCTTTCAGAAGCTGCCATGCTTGTCTCCACAAAGGTGCCCAGTGAGGTGTTTGAAGATTTCCTGGCAAGATTTGGACATGCAATAAACAGCGGCCAGGATTTTGAAGATTTCGTCAAGAATGAATCGGAGACGGTGATGAATAACTTTGAAACCACATACATATCGGCGCTTTACACATTTGATCTTTACAAGGATATGTACATCTCACTGCTTCTGGCATTTGCCTTCATGATTACATTTATCATGATTATGCCTGTGCTCATAAAGATAAACATACTCTCGGTGCTTTCCCTGAGCCTCATAACAATAATCCTTGGTGAATCAATGCTGGTCTATGGAATCAAGATGGTTCTGCCAAACGATCCAATCTGGCATGACACCGGGATAAAAACCCCTCTTCAGTTGAAGATCAGGAGAGTGTTCATTTACGCTTCAGTGTCATCTGTTGCGTTGGCCGCCATACTCCTGGGTACAAGGTTATTTTTTGCCATGCCATTCTACATTGCTGTTGCGATAATAATCACGCCGTTCTTCTTCCCGGGATACATAGGTTCAAAAGCCGAGAAAATAGTCCTGAAGAAGGATGAAATGTTCGGGAGTTTCATCAGGTCCCTTTCTGGATCGGCATCAGCCCGCGGAAACATGGTAATTGATGCCTTGAAGTCCATTGTTCTTCACGATTTCGGAACGCTGACGCAGGATATACGAAACCTCTACCGGCGGCTGGCCTACAGGATCGACAGCCTCAGGGCATGGAAATATTTCAGTGCTGATACTGGATCACATCTCATAGAGGTTTTTTCAGAAAGCTTCGTGGAGTCCATTGATCTTGGTGCAGATGCAGCCAAAGCTGGAGCAGTGGTTGCCGACAACTTCGACAGGGTCATAAGGCTGAGAAAGAGGAGACACGCCTCAGTGAGCAGTTACATAGGCGTGCTTTATGGCATCACAGGCGGCCTGGCATTCTCTCTTGCAATCTCATTCGGAGTTCTTGAAATAATCAACAAGGTGTTCGCCACGTTCAATGTCTCTTCACTTGATTCATTTGGAATCTTTGTTTCACAGCCTGCCTCGTCAATACTCATGATTGAGGTGTTCCTGGTGGTCATACTCATGATGCACGCATTTATAGCCGGAACCGCACTAAAATTTGCAGATGGTGGCAGGGTTGTTCATGGTCTCCATCACTTTGTCATAATGACCTGGATAATCGCGCTTGTGATGTATGGAACCCTTTACCTGACTTCCATTATGCTTGGGGGGGCCATTTGATCTTGACTTTAAAAGGCATGCAGTCTTGAATCCACAGTTTTCGGTGGTGAAAAACTGCAAATGACAACAATAATAATATAGAATTATCAATGTAGTGTGAAAATGGCAGATGGAGTTTCACAGAGAAAGATGGTGAAACTGCTTGAGCAGGCTTTCCTGGATGCCGGTACTGCAAATACATCTCCGGCGGAGTTACTGAAGATCTTAACACCCTACCTTACTGCAGAAGGAAGCTCAGGCATGGAGATCACCAGCAGCCTGCTGGAATCGATCCAGTATTATCTTGAAAAAACCTGCAAATCAGCCCCTGCCGATTCAATAATACTCATCCTCAATATACAGAAGATCGCGGAAAATAAGGAGCTGCTCCTGCCTCTGGTTGAAAAATGCTCATCCATTTTTGATGGTGGTTCGCCCAGCGACGCCGCGCGCATCATCAATGCATTCTCACCACAGTCCATTCCTGAACAGGAGCTATTGATTCTTGAGAAAATTGCAGGAACAGGGATTCAGAATCAGGTGTTGCTGGCCCACGTTTACGGCAGATCTGGCATATTGCGTAATGAGTTCCTGGACTCCATTGATTGGAAACTGGTTGATCCCACTGAGGCAAAATCCATAGTTTATGAATACGCAGGTTCCACAAAAGATCCAAAGGCACTGCAGGCACTGAAAATTATCTCCGATCATTTGGGGAACGAAACCTGGCTTCGTATATTAGGATTGAAGCTGATTGGAACCGGAGAAGGCGATAGAACAAGTTTCCTGGAGGGATTTGATTTCAGCGATCTCAGGGATATAGATGACGTAATTGTGGTAACAGATTCCCTGTTACTTTCAGGCAACTGGAAGACCGCACTTGATGTTATCAACAATGCTCTCAATTCACGGAAATCGAATGATCAACTTCTCCGTCAGAAGGTGAAGATTCTTCTTTCATCTGGAGAGAAGGTGGAAGCCTATGAAATAATCAAGGAGATCCTGAAGCGCAGTGATGACAGCCTGGAGCTGGCACGAACAGCACTTGAAATTGCTTATTCCCAGGGACTTGTGGATGAATTTCTGGAACTGTCGAAAACACATTCCGCAATATTTTCTGATCCATCCTTTCTTTCAAGGAAAATTGATGCGGAAATACAGAAATCAATGTTCGGCGAGGCCCTCAAGGATATAACTGATGGCCTGAGCACAAACCCAGGAAACCTGGACCTTCTGAACATGAAATTCAGGACTCTGATCAAACTTAACAACACAAACGACGCATACAACACAGCCCTTGAGATTTTGAAGATCAATCCCAAATCCGAAGAACAGGCGACTTACATTGTGGATTTACTTTTCCAGCGTGGAGAATACGATCAGGTTATTTCCTTTGTGGAAAAGTACCAGCAGGTCAGGCAGTCCAGAATGGAATGTTACCTTTCTTCTCTTTTTTATATGGATCGGCAGCATGAAGCCATCAAGGCTCTATCATCCATTCCGGACTATGCCGGTAATCCAATGATACTGGATTCAGTATTTTTCAACATCAGGCTGGATGAAAACCTGAAGGAGATTGAAAGCTTCATCATACTCCATCGTGAGGAATCCGCTGCCCTGAAAATTGTCACTGATCGCCTCAGGGGGATTCCCTCCGATTACAGTAGCATAGATGGGCAATTTCTTGAGAAGTATCCTTCCACTGCCCTGGTGTTTATAAAATCCTGGTGGTACGTCTCTTCGGGCCGAAAAATGCCGGAGGAACTTCTGAATGCTCTCTCTAAACCGATCTTCAGGCCTGCAAAGGCGACTATTGACCTGATTCAGCAGGCCATGGATGGGAAAATAGGAGAAGAGATAATGGATTCGGCCAAGTATCTCTTTCCCATATCGGAAACTTACATAAGAAACGGAAAGCTGGATCGTGCCGAAAGGGAGCTGATCAGGGCTGCTTCAAACCAGAAGGATCCGTTCTATCTCTACCTTATGGCAATGATTGATTTCCAGAGGGGAGATTATACATCTTCCAGGAAAAACGTGGACGCAGCTCTCGACAGGCTCCTGAACTGTGATTTCCTCATCCTGGCTGTGGAACTGGCAATGATTTACGGGGAAACAAAGAAGATCAGGGAGCACGCGGAGAAGCTTATATCTCTTGGTTCTCTGGAACTTATGGATCTAAGCGGGTTCCATTCTTTCATAAGCAAAAACAAATTCTGGGAAATGTCCTCTGATTTCCTTTCATATATCGGATCCGCAACCTCCCATAATCCCTGGATTTTCAGGATAAGGCGAGACGTTTTGAGGAACACTGGTAACATCCCTAATGCACTTGAACAATCACTGATGCTGTTCCGCACCAGGCAGTTCAATCGCCAGGATATTGACCTGCACCTAGCCTTGCTCAAGGATTCTGGAAAAACTGAGGAGGTTTTGCAGTTCCTTGGGGATCTGGTAACGGAGAACAGGACTCCAGAGATAGAGATACTTCTGGCAGGTGTCCTTAACGGCATGGGAAAATACGACCAGGCCCTGAATCACTGTGAGGCAGCAATTCAGATGGGTGTTGATCCCCTCACCATCCCGGGTTATCTGGACGCACTCATTGAGGCAGGGCAATATGCAAGAGCCCAGGATATCCTGTCCAAAAACGAGAATGATCTGCTCCAGTTGAAACTCTACCAGAAGACTTCCCAGATACCTCAGGCCCTGGACCTCCTGAAAAGGATTACATTCAAGAGGCAGGAAGATCAGGAAGTCCTTAAAGCCGCAGTTGAGACACTATGGTATAACAGGGACGTTCGCGACCTCATTGTGAGGATATATTCCAATGAGGGTTTTGTGTGGCTGGGTAAGCTCATTGCCCGCAAGACATTTGACAGCGGTGACACGAAGCTTGCACTGGAGGTTGCCAGAAACCTCAACAGGAATGAGCCGGGGGACCTTGATACCGTAAGGCTGTATTCTGACATTCTGGTCAAAACAGGCAGAAGGACGGATGCAATTGAGCTTATTCTCCGGAGCCTGCGCTTCTGCAAGGAATTCGCAAACTGTCTTGACATAGTTAATATTCTGCTTCGCCTGTACTACGAAGATCGGGACTATGAGGCCATAAAAAAATTCTATGAGACAAACCCAAAATATGTTGATGATAAGAGCCTTCAGTACGTTATCAGGAGTTATATAGAGACCGATGACTTTGACATGGCGGAGAAGATCATGAGCCGGTATGAGGGGACTCTTCTGAAAAAAGATATCCATGGAGAACTGATGGATGACCTCAGGTCAAGGAAGGAATTCGTGGAAACTCTGCTATATGTCAGCAGGCTCCTGAAGGTGGAGTATAAGGCCAAGAAAAAATTCGACAAGAAGGAAGCATTTTACAAAGCGGATATACCCATTGAGAAGATTGAGGATGTATTCGCCTTCCTTGACAGCAGAGAGTACTATTTCGACATAAATGAGGAAAAATACGAAGTTCTTTCACGGGATGTCATTCAGAAGGCGGTCAAGAACTATCCCCTGGATAACGTAAATGACCTGACCATTGCAGTCATATTCAACAATCTCGACAGAAGAGATCCCATAATAGCCAGGAATCTATACATTTACATTCATGACCAGATGGACATCGCCAGGCATGCACAGACTAAGAATGATGTTCTCCTGAGGCTCCTGAAGAGGGCCATAAAGGACAACGTGAGACAGGAACCCTTGAACGTTGCATTTTATCTTCAGATTGGCATATCGGAAGCGCTTGATGTCATAACGCTCATGGAATACATCTCCAGGATGAATGAGGAAAGGGGAATCTGATTGAACTATTACGGCTTTGGAAACATGAAAAGAGAAACCCAGGACATTCTGCTGGCCCTTCTTGTTCTGGGATTTGCGTTCTCTATTGCCAGCTTCGCTGACAGCGGTTATCACGTGCCGGCACTGGTTGCCGCCAGAACTATAATTGTGAGCTTTGTTGCTGTTGGAATCGCCTTTCTTGGGCATGAGCTCTCACACAGGCAGGTGGCAAGGAGTTATGGGGGATGGGCAGAATTCAGGCTATGGCCCATCGGAATCCTCATGGCCCTCATAACATCGTTTTTCGGTGTAATCCTTGCTGCGCCGGGAGCAGTAAACATTGCAGGTGTTTACGGAAATGAGAAAATAGGAAAGACCGCACTTGCCGGCCCCGGATTTAACCTGCTGGCAGGCTTTGTGTTTCTGCTTCTCTCCCTGGTGGGCATCCTGATCAGGGGGCTTGGCGGCATAATATTGGAGATCAGTTATCTTAACTTCTATCTGGGAGCATTCAACATGATCCCAATAGGCCCTCTGGATGGGGCAAAAGTGATGAGATGGGATTTCAGGACATTTGCGGTGGTGTTCGCAGTACTTATCTTCATGACCGTTCTGGTTGGTTTTGTTATCCTTTAGGCATCTTCCTTGGGCTTCAGGAAGAAGATGCTGTTCTCCCCAACCTCTATTCTGTATGGAACTGAGAACTCGCCTAGTTTCCCATCAATCTCAAGCACCACGGTTTTTGCTCTTGACATCCTGATCCAGGCACCATGCGAGGGTTTCAGGATGATGCCAATATACAGTGGATTCTGGGAAGCAATAAAGTGATTTTCAAGCTTTTCCCTTACCTTGCCGTTGTTGTCTGCGAAAATGGCATACAGATTCTCCATGATTCAGTATGCAGAAGATGGAATTATCTTATCGTTCATTCATGAAATAATGCAGATTGATTCCAGGCAATAATGAGTTTTGAGGTGCCAGGTACCTCCGCATTGAGCCTGAGATCACCGTTGCCTGGAATTCATAACTTCAGGCAAAAACCTTCGGCCGAGAACATTATTAATATTACAAGGCAATCTGGAAGAGAGAAACTGATTAAGATGAGATACAAAGAGACTTGCACTTCCTGCGGGGTTGGACTGGTAGAGACCGGCTATTCAATATTCGAGTGTCCGTCATGCGGAGAAGAGCTGATCGGAAGATGCAAGGAATGCAGAGAGCATTCCACTGCCTATGTTTGCGATCACTGCGGATTCACAGGGCCGTGATATCATGGGAGATGTTGCTGTAGTTCTGAAGATCCTTCCCGAATCAGCAGACGTGTCCATGGAAAAGCTTCTGGATGAAATAAGGAAGAAGATCAAGCCGCTCTGCGAGATTAACAAATCCTATATGGAGGAAATTGGATTCGGTCTCAAGGCCATAAAGTTTGAGGTCATTGTGCCCGATGAAGAGGGAAAGATTGACCGCGTAGAAGAAGCCATTTCTGCCATAAATGGCGTAGCCCAGGTTGACTCCGAGGATGTCACACTGGTCTGAAGATGATCCCGGGAATCTTACATAACGTTTTTTTTGATATATTTCTCTCCGCAGTCATTCTGATTTTTGCAGGACTGACTTTCATAGCATCCCATAGGGAACATGTGAAAGCCACATATGGAAGCTATGAGGACAGGGCCCTGGTCATTGTTCCCTGCAAGGGCCGGGATTATACCCTGGATGAGAACCTCAAGGGCATAATGGCAAATCTGAATGGAAACTGGAAGGCAGTTGCAGTGGTGGACACCGAAGATGACCTTGCGGTGCAGTCCATTCGTGGATCCGGCATGGAGATGATAATCTCTGATGATTCATGCAGCAGGTGCAGTGGCAAGGTCAGGGCAATAGCATCTGCCATAGATCATTTCCCTGATTTTCCTGTCTATGTCATTGCTGATTCAGACATATTGCCAGATGGAGACTGGTTGAGATTGCTTCTTGCACCAATGTCCCTGGAAAGAACCGGAATATCCACGACTTTTCCCTACTTCCGGCCGGCGGGAGGATTCTGGTCATTTGTGAAGCTTGTCTGGGGTTTCGTGGGACAGGGGATGATGGAATCACGTATTACCCGATTCGGATGGGGTGGTTCCCTTGCATTCAGGTCGGAACTGCTGAAGGGCACTGGCCTTGATTTTTTCAGGTCATACGTATCCGATGACGTTGCACTGACAAAACTCTGCAAGAAAGCGGCACTGGATATTGCATATGTACCGGAAGCCGCACCTGTCATTAATTCACCGGATGATTTTTCAACTTTCATTGAATGGGCAAACCGCCAGACCGCGCTTTCGGTATATTCCACACCAAGTGTGTTCCGTTATGGCATTGTGTTTTATGCAGCCACAATACTGGTCTTCATATCATCAATTGTCCTGGCACTTTCAGTCAGTCCCTTCTTTGCACTGCTGCTGGCACCTTCCGTGATTACATCGCTGAGAAACGCAAAAAGATCACGGGAGAGGAAATTACAGGTCTTCCTTCTCAGTTTCATAGTACCCTTCATCTACTTCTACAATCTCCTGAAGGCCAGGAGTACAGATACAATACAGTGGAGGGGGACCAATTATCATCTGGAAGAGGAACTGTGACTGTGATGGACTAACCTTCCACTGTGATGCTTTGCACTGATTTATCCGCTCGCAGATGTTAAATATCCTTGCATGATAAACAGAAGATAATATGAAAAGATCTGATGAAAGGCCTCCCCTCTTTGGAACAAACGGCATAAGGGGCGAACCCAATGCTGATCTCACCCCTGACTTTGCCATGCTGATTGGGAAATCCATTGGAACATATTTCAAGGACGGTACCATCGCCATGGGAAGAGATACAAGGGATACCGGGCCCATGATATTCAATGCCGTTTCATCCGGCATCATGAGTTCAGGGAAGGAGATTCTGGACCTTGGCATACTTCCCACTCCGGCAATCCAGTACTACTGCAAGATCAACAGGATACCTGGCGTGGCCATAACCGCGTCGCACAATCCACCTAGATTCAATGGAATAAAGTGCATTGCACCGGATGGGACAGAGCTCCCGAGAAATCAGGAAGAGGCCATCGAGAACATTTATTATGACAGATCATTCATTCAGGCTCCCTGGAATCAATGCGGCAGGGTTCGGATCATTACGGATGCCATTGAGCTTTACCTGACAGGGGTTATGCAGCAGGTGAATACAGAGGCCATCAGAACCCAGGAGTTCAGGGTTGCCTTTGATGCGGGGAATGGCGCAGCCTATTCATCCACTCCGGAACTTCTCAGGAGGCTGGGCTGCTCTGTGGTCACTCTCAACGCAAATCCCGACGGGAAATTCACTTCGCGCAACTCTGAACCAAGACCTGAGAACCTGAAGGACCTCATCAATGTTGTAAGCGGTGGTAAATTTGATCTGGGCATAGCCCATGACGGCGATGCGGACAGGGCTGTATTCATAGACAGCACAGGGCACTTTGTTGATGGCGACATAACACTTTCACTCATAGTGAAGAGCACCATAAAGCCGGGTGACAGGGTGGTTACGCCAATCAGCAGCTCCGATGCAATGGACGAGGTATGCGCAGCCGGCGGAGCTGAACTTATAAGGACCCGGGTGGGCGCACCTCTGGTATCCAGGACAATGATTGAAAAGAAGGCCAAAATAGGTGGAGAGGAGAATGGAGGCATCATATACGGCCCTCATCAGTACTGCAGGGACGGGGCAATGACTGCGGCCCTTGTGCTTAACCTCATGGCAGCCAGAAAGGCGGGATTGAAGGAACTGGTGTCAGAAATACCGGAGTATCATATCCATAAGCTCTCCGCTGACAGGAAGGTTGAGTGGGAGACCATAAAGAGAGGGATCCTGGGATATGCCTCAGGCATGAAGACAGACACATCCGATGGCATCAAAGTCTTCCTGAAGGATGGATGGGTCCTGGTGAGGCCATCCGGCACTGAACCTATAATCAGAATATACGGAGAATCCAGAACGTTTGCCAGGGCTCGTGACATTGCCCAGGAATACCAGGCCCTCATTGATGGCATTCAGGAAGGGGCAAGTGCCCTGTAGCTGTCAAGGAATCTCTTCACGGCCGTGGCATTACCGGCAATGGCGAACCATATGAGCAGGATGGCAACAGGCGTGATTCTGAAGATCCACAGGTGCACGGAGAATGGGATGATAAATTCAACAAGAATGAAGATCATTATGAGAACAAGCCTGTCTGCCCTTCCAAGAAGGCCAGAATAGTTCCTTTTGAGACCAAGTGCCTGCGACTGCACACCCATGTAGCTGGTGAGCATAACGCCAACAAGTGCCAGAATCCCGATGGCATACTGCGCATACATTCCAAAGATGAACCCCAGAATCATGAAGACATCCGCAAACCTGTCGAAAACGTGATCAATGAGGTCTCCGCGGGGCGAGGATATATTTCTTACTCTTGCAAGCTTCCCGTCGATTGCATCAAACAGGGACGAAAAAACTACGCAGAGGAAGGCTGCAAGGAGCAGCAACCTGTAAGAAGCTCCAAGATATATGAAGATTCCCGCAAATGCAGCAAGAGTCAGTGAGAGTAGTGAAACCCTGTCTGGTTTCCATTTTATGAAGAGATTTGTCATGGGGATGAGGAATCTGTCTGCTCGGGATCTCTGGGAATCCAGTACCATGGATGGTTAACTCCTATGCTGTCTTAATTCTTGCTCAAATTCCACTACTGATTTCTGAATCATTGTTGCGGTTGATTCCGGGTTTCCCTCCACTACGGACATTCGCCTTATCCTGCTTCTGGGCAGCATTTCAAGGGATTCCGAGAAATAGAGATCACACCGCAGAGCATCCAGGTTCTCCATTATTTTGCTACTGCCGTAACCCCTTGATTCCAGTTCGGAAAGCACCTGGTCCTCATCCCTTTCCAGAACGATCACAAAATCACAGTTCAGGAGATGAGAGTAATGGCCCTCAACAATGTCCTCAGCACCACACAACCTGCTTGTAACTGCCCGAAGGCATTCCATATCGGCCTCGCCATTGGAAACACATTCCATGGCGCCAGGGAAATCCAGAACATTGTGAACCGTAAATCCTCTTGAACGCAGGATGGTTGCCACCGTTGATTTCCCGCTGCCTGGAGAACCGGTGATGCAGATCATCTCCCGGTGCCTCCCACAGTCTGCGCAGAAAAGTCAAATGGACGGGATAGGTGCCTTCTGGCAATCACGGGAACGTCATAATGCCCTTCAGATAGGCTGCGATCAACAACTGTGTAATGGGGAATTTTCTGGCGTTCCCCGCACGTGGGACAGCGATAGTCTCCATTTCCATGATTTTCCATTGGTTTATGGCAGGCAGGACAAGCGGGGCTGCTCTTTCCGTAAAGCCTTGCCCTTCTCATCAGGTCCAGTTTCTCAACATTGATTGTGCCTGAGCTGAAGGAACCGTAAACTGTGATCATGTCTCCAGGGATCATCTGCCTGAAAATCTGCCTGAATTCCTTTGTGGGCTCGAAAGCTGCAATTTTCACGGTAGATTCTTTCCACAGAATATTGCAGAAATAATGGGAGCCTCTGATTGAATATGGAGAAGATATGACCCTGCCGGTGATCCTGTAAGTATGGTAATCCTGAAGTTTCACTGGATTCTCAATTATATGGTCATCCGTTCCCTGGTTGCTTTCATACACAAGTATCCTGTCATGGTCCACATTCCATGAGGTTACCATGTCCATTCCCTGGCCAAGAAGGGCCTCCGGGTCGCGCCCCCTTATTCCAAGAATGACTGGCGTCTTCTCGCTTGGAAATATGGCTGCATGCATGTTATTTCTGTCCACGTTGTTGAATGTGCCGGGAATGGTGTTGGCTTCAGAGGCCATGGACATCCTCCTGTCCAGTGGCAGTGGTTCCCCATGGGGATACCTGTAAGCCAGCAGTTCATATGTTTTTCTGCCACCCCTCCACGAAAGGGCTGCCGCCGATCCTATAATGCCTCTGCCCTTCTTGATCCTTACATAGGATGCCCCGTGTTTTCTGAGGAATTCCTCGGCATCGTCTAACGTGAGGAAATCCTGAACTGCCCGCCAGTAGAATTCCTCTGGCAGTTCCTGCCGGGAGACTACGATGCCTGGGTTGGTATTGTCATCGCCAAGTTCTGCAAATTCCCTGACCACGGGTTCAACCATATCAATCAGGTCCCGTTCCGCTATGGCCTCGCTGCCATGCTGGAAAGCCCGTACTGGACGGTTGCCGAAAACACCGATCCTGCGTGTCTGTCCTTCACCGCGGCCAAGATTCACCCTCAAGGCACCATTGCCCCGTGTCTTGAATGGAACCGTTGGGTTGAGTCTCACAAGTGCAGGCATCCCTATAATGTCAAGGCCTGACCGTTCGATGATCTCTGTCAATAGAAATGTGGTGCACATGCCCCGGCTTGAATCCGTGTCATCTATGGCAAGGTACATTCAGACACCGTATCTTCTTTTCCTCTTCTGGTAGGAAAGTATGGCCTTCAGGAAATCACCCTTCTTCAGTTCCGGCCAGTTCACATCAGAGAAGTATAACTCAGAGTATGCGGACTGCCAGAGAAGGAAATTGGAAATCCTCTCCTCCCCACTGGTCCTGAAAATCAGGTCGGGGTCCGGCAGTTCCCTGTCGTACAGATATTCGCGGAATCTGGCCTCTGTAACGTCATCTATGCTGAATTTTCCAGCCTGGATCTCATTATACATCCTCTTGATGGCACTGATGATCTCCTCCCTTCCACCGTATCCTATTGCCAGGTTGAATTTGAAATCGTTAAACCCATTGGTCGTCCTCTCAACCAGCGCTATTGTGTCAGTAAGAAATGCGGGAAGGCGGGATTTCTCACCTATGATTCTTACCCTGATCCTGTTCTTGTAAATCCTCTGATCATCAAGGAGATCAAGTAGGGCGTCGTTTATGAGATGAAACAGGAAATCCACCTCCTTCCTGTCCCGCTGAAAATTTTCCGTTGAAAAACCGTAGACGGTTACAATCTTTACGCCAACCTCCATGCACCACTCAAGAACTTCCTCCAGCTTCTGCTTTCCCTTCACATGGCCTTCATTCTCGGAAAGACCGAGGCTCCTGGCGTACCTTCTGTTGCCATCGGTAATTATGCCTATATGGTTGGGAACGGTTCCGCCCTTCACTTCATCTAGGAGAACTTTCTCGTAAACCTCGGAGGTCAAGTTCCCAATATGGTCAGCAATTCCCATGGATAAATGGTATAGTTAATTTCACTACATAATTTTAGTTATGGGCACATCGTCGTGAAATTCCCTGTTGATTCCTGAACTTGATAATGCACCGGATCTATGCTTTACGGAGCCAGAGGGCGAACATGCTCTCCCTGGATGAATATCCATGCACCACCCTCTTCTGCAGCAGATCCATTTTTCTTGATCTCAGCTCTTCCATACGTTGCTCAAGCTTTTCAATATCAAGTATTTCATAGTAATGAAGAATTCCGCCCTGATCAAGATGTTCAAGGGCAATGTCAATGTACCTGAAGGAATCGTGTGGAAGATTCATTATTATCCTGTGGAATCCCTTCAGCTCAGATAACGCTGCCTCCACATCTGCATTGTGCGGAATCACTATTCCTGCGAGCCGGTTGAGCTGGATGCTCTGCTGCATGTAAAAAGTTGCATCAGGATTGCTGTCAACAGCGTGGACAGTGCAGCTATGCCATCTTGCAATGTTAAGTGAGAATGGACCTATGCCGGCAAACATGTCCAGTATTTCCTCGCCGTCCTTTACATCCTTCGAAACTAACATTCTCTCTGTTGCCAGTCTCGGTGAAAAGTACACTTTCCTGACGTCCACTGTCATTGCCACACCGTTTTCACGGTACATCGCAACCGGATTGTCTGTTCCGGCCAGAAGTTCAAGATCCCTGATCCGGTATTCTCCCTGAATACCTGTGTCCAGGTAAACAGTGCTTATGCTTTTGTTTGATTTTATGAGGCTCTGTGCCAGAGATTCTGCTTTGACCCGGTTCCTTATCTTTGTTATGGCAATGTGCCCGATGACGTCAAATGCACCATGGGTATCCATGGGCTGGTATTTCCTCCTGGAAGGCCTGCCCTGGGCTTTGACTATGGGGTATTCCATTTCTGGCACTGCGCCAGCAATCAGGGGTATCAGAACGTATTCAGCATCATTCTGTATGGAGAAGCTGTCATCCACTATGCCGAGCTTTCTGGTTCTTTGGATTGCATTCTGCGCCATTTGCCTTGGAACCTTCAGGTGGTCAATCATGCCCTCCTCCTTGAAATTATTGACTTGGCATGGGCAATTGTGTCCGAGGCAAGTTTATCGGAGAACCCGACAATTTTTGAGAGGGATTCCACTGAGGCGC